>JAFAKB010000020.1 GCA_019235885.1 Candidatus Eremiobacterota bacterium
GGCGTTCGGGCGGGCCGGGTTGTGGTCGTCGCTGGTGCTGACGGTGACGATGTACTTGAACCTGGCGTACTCGCTGGCGTACCAGACGGTGATGGAGGCGCACACGCCGGGGGTGAACGCGACGGACTTGTGGCCGGCGATCTCGCACCCGGCCGCGATCGCGAACGTGCTGCTGTTCTTCTGGCTCGGTTATCTGTATCTGGGCGGGGCGGAGAGTGGCGCCCTTCGACAAGCTCAGGGTGACAGCGCGGTCGTTCAGGG
This sequence comes from Candidatus Eremiobacterota bacterium, assembly GCA_019235885.1. Taxonomy (GTDB): domain Bacteria; phylum Vulcanimicrobiota; class Vulcanimicrobiia; order Vulcanimicrobiales; family Vulcanimicrobiaceae; genus Vulcanimicrobium. Next base: position 262 of record JAFAKB010000020.1, read on the forward strand.
TGGCGCGACGGATGCGTTGAGCGCTGTTGCGGCGCGCGCTCGGGCCTGGTTCGACCCGCGCGAAGGGCTCGCCGCGATGACGCGGCTCGACCGGCTGCTCGCCGCCGGTTTCACGCTGGCTTCGTTCGTGCTGTGCGTGCTGTGGGTCTGGCTTCCGAACGAGAAATACTTCGACGAGATCTACTACGCGCGCGCGGGCGAGGAGTATCTCAAGAACCTCAACGTGAGCGGGTGGGGACCGTTCGAGTTCACCCACCCGCCGCTCACCAAGCTGCTGATCACGCTCTCGATGCTGCTGTTCGGCGGGTTGCACGGCGCCGGCGACACCGGCCTCGGCTGGCGCTTCCTCAACGTGGTCGTCGGCGCGCTGATGGTCGGGCTGATCTACGCGTTCGCGAAGCGGCTGACGTCCTCGACGCTGTTCGCCTCGCTGGCCGCCGGGATGCTCGCGCTCGACGGGTTCCACTTCGCGCAGTCGCGGATCGCGACGCCGGAGATCACCGTCGCCTGCCTCTCGCTCCTCACGTTGTACGCGTTCTACCGGTTGTGGACCGCGACCCAGGTCGCGCGGCGAGCGCGGCCGCTGAGCGCGCAGCCCGCCCGGCTCGCCTTCGCCGGCACGATGGCGATCGGCGCCGTCGCCGCGGTCGGCGCGTGGTTCCTCGCGCCGCACCTCGGCCCGATCATGATGGGAACCGACTGGCTCACCGCGGCCCAGGGCGTGCTCGCCGCGTGGACGCTGGTGCTGTTCTGGCTGATCGCGCGCACCGTCGTCGTGCCGCGCGTCACCGCCGCGGCCGAGGTCTCGTACGCCGACGGAACGCGCGTGATCGACGACGGTCCTGCGCGGGCCGCCGCGACGCCGGAGGGCGAAGAGCTTCCGCTCGGCGGCAGCTCGCGCAAGCCGCTCTTCAGCGTACAAAGCGACGGCCTGAAACGAACGCTCGACCGCGAGGGAACACTGACGTTCGCGACGCCGGTCGCGACCGCAACCTATCGCGCCGACGCGACGGCGACGGTAGCCGATGCGACGGCCGGCGCCGGCGGCGCGACGGTGCTGCGCGCGGACGACGCGCGGCTATGGTGGTGTATCCTGCCGCTCGCCGGCGCTCTGCTCGCCGACTCGAAATGGAACGGGCTGTTCGACTTCGCCGTAGTTTGGTTCATCGCCGCATTGGTCGGGGCGCAGCGCTGGATTCGCCGCCCGGCCGTTTTCGGGAACCCGTACGGCGCGCCGGTCGACGTGATCGCGGCCGCGATGATCGTCGCCGGCGGCATCGTGTACGTGCTCTCGTACATCCCGTACTTCTTGCAAGGCCACGGCATCGTCGACGTCGTCGCGATGCAGCACGACATGTACCGCTACCATGCCACCCTGCGTGCCACGCACCCGTACGCCTCGCAGTGGTGGCAGTGGCCGATCATGGACAAGCCGATCCTGTACTGGGCGAAGTACACGCATACGGCGGCGGCCGGACAGCCCGACTGCTGCGTCGCGACGATCCGCGCGCTGCCGAACCCGTTCGTGTGGCTGTTCGGGCTCGTCAGCGTCCCGTACGTCGGGTGGCTGGCGTGGGCGGAGCGCAACAAAGGCTACGCGCTGCTGATCGTGGCGTACCTGTTCCAGTGGCTGCCGTGGATCGGCTCGCCGCGGCTCGCGTTCGAGTACCACTTCTTCCCGAATCTCGCGATCATCGTGCTCGCGAACGCGATCGTGCTGCAGCGCGTCTGGAACTACGCGCGCGAGCGCGACCTGCCCTACGCGCGCTACGCGGTGTTCGCGTACGCTGCGCTTGTGCTCGCCGGCTTCGTCTACTTCTATCCGATCGTCTCGGGCGCGCCGATCACCTGGGACTCGTGGGCCCAGCACATGTGGAACCCGCACTGGATCTGAGGTGACGGAGGACGAGCTCGTCGCGCGGATCCGCGAGCGCCTGCGCGGCGTTCCGGACGAGCGCGTGCTGATCGGGATCGGGGACGACGCGGCGGTCTGGCAGCCCTCGCGCAACAACCGCAGCGTGATCACCACCGACGCGCTGGTCGAAGGGGTCCACTTCGACCGCACGCTGATGAGCGCGCACGACGCCGGTTGGCGCGCGCTCGCCTCGAACCTCTCCGACGCCGCGGCGATGGGTGCGCGCCCCGTGCTTGCCACGGTCGCGCTGGGCTTTCCGCCGGAGACCGATCCGGACTGGCTGCTCGAGGCGTACGACGGGATCGCGGAGCTCGCAACGCGCGCACGCTGCGCCGTCGCCGGCGGCGATCTCACGCGCGCGCCGTCGGTCTCGTTTGCAATCACGGTCGTCGGCGAAGTGCGCGCGTCGAACCTCAAGACGCGCGCCGGCGCGCGGCCCGGCGACGTCGTCGCGGTCACCGGCCCGCTCGGCGCGAGCCGAGCCGGACTGTTCGTCGCCAAAGAACGTCCCGAGCTGGCGCGCGAGCCCGCCGCGGCGGACGCGCTCGCCGCGTTCCGCACCCCGCAGCCGCGCTTGCGCGACGGCCGCTGGCTCGGCGCGTCGCGCAGCGTGCGCGCGATGATGGACCTCTCGGACGGCCTCTCGACCGATCTCGCGCGGCTCTGCGCCGCGTCGGGCTGCGGCGCGATCGTCGAGGACGTTCCCGTTCACCCCGGCGCGCAGCACCTCGCCGAGCGCGCCGGCGCGGACGCCGAGCGCTGGGCGCTCGACGGCGGCGAGGACTTCGAGCTGCTGGTCGCGGTCGAGAAGCGCGCCTTCGCGCACCTGGCGTCACGCTTTCGCGCGCACACCGGCCGCGCGCTGCTGCGCGTCGGCCGCATAACGGAAGAAGCCGGCGTCCGTCGCGAGGACGGCACCGGCATCATGCCTTCAGGCTGGGACCACCTGCGCTAGCAGGGGGCTGCCAAGCTCCGGGCGTGGACGAGCCTAGGCGGCGCCGACCCGCTTCACGCGCTTGCTGCGCAGGCAGTTCGTGCAGACGCGGGCCGTCTTGTGCGTGCCGCGGTCGTCGACCTTGACCGACTGGAGGTTCGGCAGCCACCGCCGCTTGGTCTTGTTCATCGCGTGGCTGACGTTGTTCCCGGCCATGGGACCCTTGCCGCACACATCGCATCGCTTGGCCATAACGGGCGGATCGTATCAGAATCCGGGCTGCCGGACAAGGACCGAAGGCGCAAGGGGGTTTCGCTGGCTAGACGCGCAGCAGCTCCACGCGCCGGTTCAGCGCCTTGCCCGCCGGGGTCGCGTTCGAGGCGACCGGCCGCGTGAGGCCGTAGCCTTTCGCGCTCAGGCGGCCGCGGGCGATGCGGTAGCGCGAGACGAGGTCGTCGACCACCGCCTGCGCCCGGCGCTGCGAGAGGCCTAGGTTGTATGCGGCCCCGCCGTCCGAGTCCGTGTGCCCCTCGACCACGAAGCGCAGTCCCGAGGTCGAGCGCAACGTGTCCGCGATCTCCGCGATCACCGCTTCCGAGCGCGGTTGGATGTGCGCCGAATCGACGTCGAAGTGGATGCCGTAAAGGCGGATGCGCTTCTGCGTTGCCAGCTGCTTCTTGGCCGCTTGCGGCGGCGCCGTACCGGTGAGCGAGACCGTCGCCTGCGCGGTCTTCCCGCTGCCGTTGTCGGCGAGGACGTTCACCGCGTAGGCGCCGGGCTTTTGCGATGCCGGGACGCGAATCTGGACCGCGAGGTTTTGCGTGCCGCCCGCGATGTCGAACGCGCTCGGCGTGACGGTCGCGGGGATGTCGCCCGACGTCTTCACCGTCGTGTGCCCGCTCCAGCCTTGGTTCGCGAGCAGCTGCATCGCGACGCGAACCGTCGTCGCGGTCCCGGTGGCGAACGCCGCCTCCTGGCTCGGCTCGAGCACGAACGACTCCGTGACGTTCTCGGAGCACGGCAGATCGGCCGGCACCGGCAGCGCGACCTCGAGCTGGCGGATTTTCGCAGGCGCATTCCTCTGATCGTCATCCATGTCGATGCCGTCGAAGACCAGGATCCCTTTGCCGTCGACCGCGTACGCTTGCACGAAGCCGTTGACGTTCGTCGGCTTCGCGACGAAGAGGTGTCCGCACCAGTGAGGGTCCGTCGTTGCGATCGCGTTCGAGGACGCGAGGTCGTGGCCGGTGATGACGTAGCTCAGCACGTCGACGAAGTGCGCCGCGTCGTTCTTGTCGTTCGTCCCGAGCGCGTTGTTCTCGACCTGGATCATGCTGGCGCGATCGGTCTCCGGTCCGGGGCTCGCCGCTTTGAAGGGGTACGGCAACCACGTGAAGTCCGCGCCTGCGTTGCAGGTGCCCGTTCCGATGATGAGCTTGTGTCCGGCGGCGACCCATTGCAGCAACAGCGCCGTTTGCTCGGGTGAAATCAGCTCCGTCAGCTTGCAGACGCCCCGCGTGATCACCGTCTCTTTTCCCGCCAGGGCGGCAGCATCGAGGCTCCCGGCGCCGATCGCATCGAATTCGAAGCCGCCGATCGGCGCGGGTGGATTGGCCGGATAATACGGCTCGATCGGATCCTGATCGAGCACGAGCACCTTGCGCGGTCCGTTGCCGACGCGACGGTCCATGCAGTAGCTGGGCCGCTCCGTCGTGCGCATGAAGACGACGGAGTTGTCCCCTCCCTCGTACGAGCCTGCCATGACCGAACCGTCATCGTTGAGGACCGCGCGAATCTTCGCGGGATTCTCGTCCCCGTTCCCGGTGAACGTCGAAGTCCAGGTGCGACCGTCCCAGCGCCCGACGTACGTGCCGGTCAGCCTCGTGTTCGTGCACTCGGTCATCGTTAGCGAAGGCCCGACCGCGACGAAACGCGCGCGTGAGTCGTCCTGAATCGTACCGGTGGGGGAGAACGATCCGTTCTTGTACGGACGCGCTTGTTCGATGTAGATGCCGGTCGGATCGAGCGGGTGCGGCGGCGGCGCCAGCGTACCGGTGGCAGAGACGCCATCGAATAGCTGGTTGGCGGTGACGCGGACCCAGCGCGCCGCTTTTCCGAAGGCGAGCGTCTTCTTGCGCGTGGTCTCGTCCGCCGTGACGGTGCCGACGTCGCTGAAGCCGTCGGTGGCCGAGGTCGTCGACGTCGCGAAGGTCACCGTCGCGAACGGATCGCTGTCCTTGTTCTTGCCGCGCATCGCGGCCTGGAACTCCGCGATCGTCGCCGTGCCGGGCAGTTCAAAGGTGAACACGAAGGGCGGCTTGGCGTCGTCCGGCAACTCGCTGCCGACCCCGTGCGCCGCGTTCCCCAAGTTGCCGTCGTTCATGCGATCGAGCGCGGCCGGCGAGTAGCTGCGCGCGATCGTACCGTTCGCCGAGCTCAACAGGTTCGGATCGGGCGTGTCGGTCGGCACGGGCGCCGGCGTAGAGCCGGTCGTCATCGAGACGGTGGTCGTCACCTCGGCCGACGGCGCCGTGGCTGCTCCGGCCGCCGGGGTCTCGGACGCCACGGCGACCGGCGTCGGGCTCGCCGACTCCGCGGTCGTCTGGCTCTTGCCGCTGCACGCGACGGCGAGCGGCGCCGCCAGCAGCACGATGACGAGGATGAACCGGCGCCCGAATGGCTCTCCCTTCGGGCAACAGCGATTGCCGCTTGGTTACCACGCGCGGCTGGGAGATTCATACGAGACGCCCGCGCGGCAAGGCGCAGGGCGTGCGCCGCCTCCTCCGGAACGCGACGACCTGCCGATGGCAGTCACCCAGCTCGACGGGCGCGCGTTCGAGAAGTTCGTCGCCGCCGGGACCTACTTCTTACGGAAGTACCGGGGCGTCCTCAACGACCTCAACGTGTTCCCCGTCCCGGACGGCGACACGGGCTCGAACATGTTCCTGACCGCCAAGGCAGCCCTCAAGGAGGCGCACCAGACCCGGACCGCCCCGCTCTCAGAGGTCGCCACGGCCGCCGCGAACGGCTCGCTGCTCGGCGCCCGCGGGAACAGCGGGGTGATCCTCTCGCAGATGCTGCGCGGCTTCGCCCACTCGGTCCGCCACCGGGACGCGATCGACACCTTTCAGCTCTCGCTCGCGATGCGCGAGGCGGTCGGCGCGGCGCGGGCCGCCTTGACCAAGCCGGTCGAGGGGACGATCCTCTCGGTCGCCGCTGCGGCCGCCGACGAGGCCTACCGGCTGGCCGTGCGCGAGCCCGACTTCTACCGGCTGGGCGATGCGGTGCTGCGGGCCGCGAACGATGCGCTCGACCGCACTCCCGAACAGCTGCCGGCCCTCAAGGAAGCCGGCGTCGTCGACGCGGGCGGCGCCGGGTTCTGCTATTTCCTCGAAGGCGCGCTGCGCTTCATTCCGGAGCAGGCCGCCCGCACGACCGCGTTCCCGCGCCGGCCGGTGCGCTCGTCCGTCTTCACCCGCCGGCAGATCGTCGGCGACAACCACTGGTGCACCGAGTTCGTGCTCGAAGACGCGACGCTCGAGGCGCACCCGCTGCGCGATCAGCTCGAGCGGCACGGCGACTCGCTGCTCGTCATAGGCGCGAAGCCGACGATCAAGGTGCATATCCACTGCGCCGACCCCGACGCGGTGCAGGCGCTCGCCGCACGGCACGGTACGGTGACGCGCTGGAAGCGCGAGGACATGGCCGAGCAGCACAACGTGCTCGTCGTCGACGCGCCGGCGAAAGCGGTCGGGATCGCGAGCGTCGTCGCGGGCGCGGGCTTCGACCGCATCGCGCGCGAGCTCGGCGCCGACGTGACGATCTCCGTCCCCGAGGGCGCGAACCCGTCGGTGCGCGATCTGCTGGTCGGCGTCAACGCCTCGCTCGCGCCGACGGTCTACCTGCTCCCGAACGATCCGAACGTCGGGCTCGCCGCGCGCGAGGTCGGCGCGCTCACCGAGAAAACCGTCGTCGTCGTGCCGACGGCCGATCCGGTCGCGGGGCTGGCGGTGCTGCTGCGGCTCGGCGGCGCGGAGGCGCCGCTTGCGCTCGAAGATGTCACGGCGGTGCTCGCGGGGGTGCGCAGCGCGGCGGTGTTCTTCGCCGGCAAGGACGCGAGCGTCGGCGGCGTCGCGGTGCGGCAGGGTGCACCGGCCGCGTCGATCGGAAAGCGGCTGCTGAGCGCGCCGTCGCTCGACGAGGTGATCGCCGCGGCGGCGGCCGAGCTCGGCGCCGCCGAGGGCGGACTCGTCACGCTGTATTACGGCGGCGCGCAGAAAGAGCGCGACGCGCAGAAGCACGCGGCGCTGCTCGGCGAGCGTTTTGCCGGGGCGGAGGTGGAATACTACTACGGTGGCCAGCCGTCGGTCGAGTACTGGATCAGTGTCGAGCAGTAGCGAGCCGGCGCGCGGGCCGGTCCCGGTCATCGCGGTCGACGCGATGGGCGGCGACAACGCGCCGCAGGCCGTCGTCCAAGGCGCGCTCGACGCGCACCGCGACGGGCTCGGCACGATCGTGCTCGTCGGCGACCGCGCGCGGATCGAGCCGCTGCTGCACGGCGAGCGCGCGATCGAGATCGTGCACTCCGCGGCGGAAGTTCCGATGGCCATGCACGCTTCGCAAGCGGTCCGCAAGTCGCAAGGGACCTCGCTCGGCGACGCGATCGACCTCGTGCGCGAAGGCCGCGCGGACGCCGTCGTCTCGGCCGGCAACAGCGGCGCGTTTTTGGCGATCGCGCTGATCCGGCTGCGCACGATCCCCGGCATCGCGCGGCCCGCGATCGGCGCCGTGCTCCCCGGCAAAGAAGGTCCGGTCGTGCTGTGCGACGCGGGCGCCAACGTCGACTGCCGGCCGGAGTGGCTGATGCAGTTCGGCGTGATGGGCAGCGCGTACGCGCGCGCCGCGCTCGGCATCGACGAGCCGCGCGTCGGCCTCATCTCGGTCGGCGAAGAGCCGACCAAAGGCAACGCGCAAGTCCTCGAAGCGGCGGAGCTGCTGCGCGCCGCGCCGGTGCGCTTCGTCGGCAACATCGAAGGCAAGGACATCTTGCTCAACCACGCCGACGTGGTCGTTGCCGACGGGTTCGTCGGCAACGTGATCTTGAAGACCGCCGAAGGCAGCGCGACGTACATCCGCGACGTGCTGCGCGAGTCGTTCGAGTCGGCGAACGCCGTCGGGAAGCTGGGCGGATTGCTGAGCCGGGGCGTCTTCGCGAAGATTCGCGTGCGGCTCGACTACTCGACCTACGGCGGCGCGCCGCTGCTCGGCGTGCGCGGCAACTGCGTCGTCGCGCACGGCCGTTCCGACCGCACCGCGATCCGCAACGCGATCCGCCAGGCCGCGGCGGTGGCCTCGCACGATCTGGTCGGCTCGATCGGCGCGGCGCTGGCCGCGTGAGCATGAACGAAGGGACGGGAACGCGGCCGCGGGTCGCGATCGTCACCGACTCAACCGCGGATCTGGAACCCGCCGACGCGCAGGAGCGCGGCATCTCGGTCGTCCCGCTGTTCGTCAACTTCGGCGACGCGCGCTACCGCGACCGCATCGATCTCTCGCTCGAGGAGTTCTACCGCAAGCTCGCGACCTTGAAAGTCCTGCCGACGACCGCGCAGCCGACGCCGGCGATGTTCGAAGACGCGTTTCGCCCGCACGCCGAAGCGGGCCGCGCGATCGTCTGCCTGACGATCATGGGCAGCCTCTCGGGGACGATCAACGCGGCGAACACCGCGGCGCAGGCGTTTCCGCGCGCGGAGATCCACGTCGTCGACAGTGGCAGCACCGCCGGCGGCCTCGCGCTCCTCGCGCAGCACGCGAGCGAGCTCGCGCACGACGGCGGCGAGGCGCAAGCGGTGCTGGCGGCGCTGCAGCGCGACATCGCGGTGCTGCGCGGGTTCGCGACGATCCCGGACCTCTCGCACGCCGTCCGCACCGGCCGCGTCTCGCGCGCGCAAGCCTTCGTCGGCTCGCTGGTGAAGATCGTGCCGGTGCTGCGCATCGAGCGCGGCAAGGTCGAAGAGCACGCGCGCGTGCGCACCTTCGCGAAAGCGATCGACACCATGGTCGACGCCGCCGCGGCCGAGGCGAACAAGGCCGACGGCGCGCGCGTCTGCGTGATCCATTCGCACGCCGCGGACGAAGCCGCGCGCGTCGTCGCGAAGCTGCGCGAGAAGATCACCACCAAGCCGTTCGCGTTCGAGCAGCTTGAAGCCGGCCCGGTCCTCGGCACGCACGCGGGCCAAGGCGCGGTCGGCGTCTTCGTCATCCCCGGACCGTGATCGCCTCGCCCGCGGCGGGCGTCTACGCTCACCTGCCGTTCTGCCCGTATATTTGCCCGTACTGCGACTTCGCGAAGTGGGCCTGGGACGACGCGCGCGCGGCGCGCTACGCCGAAGCGCTGCGCGCGGAGATCGCCGCGGCGCCGGCGGTGCGCGCGCGCACGCTGTTCTTTGGCGGCGGGACGCCGACCACGTATGCGCCCGAGATCATCGCCTCGCTGATCGGCGCGATACGGGAGCGGTTCGATTTGCCGCAGGACGCTGAAGTGACGACCGAAGCGAATCCCGATCCCTCGCTCGCCGCGCGCATTCCGGGGTTGCGGGCGGCCGGCGTGAACCGGCTGTCGATCGGCGTGCAGTCGTTCGATCCGCACGAGCTGCGCGTGCTCGGGCGTCAACACACGGCGTCCGACGTCGTGAACGCCGTGCGCGCGGCGCGCGCGGCAGGGTTCGACAACGTCTCGCTCGACTTGATCTTCGGCGTTCCGGGACAGAGCGAGGAGAGCTGGGCCGCGACGCTCGACGCCGCGGTCGCGCTCGGCGTCGAGCACGTCTCGTGCTACGGGTTGACGATCGAGGAGGGGACGCCGTATGCGGCGTGGTTCGCGCGCGATCCGGGCGCGTTCGCCGGCGAATCGCGCGAGGCGCGGATGTACGCGATCGCGATCGACCGGCTGCGCACGGCCGGCTTCGAGCAGTACGAGATCTCCAACTGGGCCAAGCCCGGCTTCCGCTCCCAGCACAACGCGCTGTACTGGGCGAACGAACCGTATCTCGGCCTGGGAGTCGGCGCCGCGTCCTACCTCGGCGGCGTCCGCTCGACGCACACGCGCGAGCTTGCGGTCTACTGCGAGGCGGCGCTCGCCGGGCACCGCATCCCGGGCGAGAGCGAGCGGCTCGAAGGCGATGCGCAGGCCGGCGAGGCGATCATGCTCGCGCTGCGGACCGCGGAAGGAGTCGACCTGGCGCGGTTCCGCGAACGGTACGGCATCGATGTTGGCGAGCGGTACCGAAGCGTGGTCGACGAGCTGGTCGCGGCGGGGGTCCTGGCCGCCGACGCGGCCCAGCTGCGCCTTACCGAGCGCGGCCGGTTCGTAGCGAACGATGTCTGTGGCGCGTTCCTCGCCTGAGCCCGGCCGCGGCATCGCGACCGCGGTCCTGCGCCTCGTCTTCGCGGCGATCTTCGGCACGACGGGCTTCCTGCTCGGGCGCGAGGCCTATCTGCACCTCATCTCGCTGCACGTCGCCAGCCAGTTCTGGCAGCTCACGTTCCTGGTCGTCGCGCCGGTGATCGGCGCGGTGATCGGCGTGCTGGTCGTGCCCGCCGCGCAACTGTTCTTCGAGACCGAGCTGCACGCGGTCGAGCGCGCGATCGACCGGCTCGCGCCGGGCGAGCTGGTCGGCGGCGCGATCGGGCTCGTCACCGGCCTGGTCATCGCCTTTTTGGTCAAGAGCATCCTGTTCGAGTTCGTCGCCTTCGCCGGGCCGACCGGCGGTTACATCGCGATCGCGCTGTACCTCGTGCTCTCGATCTTTGCGGCGTTTCTCGGCGCGCGCGTCGGCGCGAAGCAGCGCGTCGCGCTGGGCCGGATCGCCGCTCCCACCGCAGCTGCGAGCGGCGTCGGCGGCGAACCGAAGGTCCTCGACACCTCCGTGATCATCGACGGGCGCGTGCTGGACATCGTGCGCAGCGGCTTCCTCGAAGGGCCGCTGCTGCTGCCGCGCTTCGTGCTGCGCGAGCTGCAGCTGATCGCCGACAGCGCCGACTCGCTGAAGCGCACGCGCGGGCGGCGCGGCTTGGAGCTGCTCTCGGCGCTGCAGGCGACGGTGCCGATCGAGATCGTCGAGCGCGATCCGGAAGAGATCGGCCAAGTCGACGCCAAGCTGGTCCGGCTGGCGCAGGAGCGCGGCGCGAAGCTGATCACGAACGACTACAACTTGAACCGCGTGGCCCACGTCGAGGGAGTCGCGGTGCTGAACATCAACGAGCTCGCCAACGCGGTCAAACCGGTCTTGCTGCCGGGCGAGGAGCTGCGGGTCACGGTGATCCGCGAAGGGCGCGAGCCGCACCAAGGCGTCGGCTACCTCGACGACGGCACGATGATCGTGATCGAGAACGGCCGCCGCCTGATCGGCGACACGGTCGACGTGGCAGTAACCAGCGCGCTGCAGACGAACGCCGGCCGCATGATCTTCGCCCGGCCCAAACAGAGAGCATGATGCAAGCGCGCCCCTCGGGGAATGAGGACATTATCGTAATGAAGACGGCGCGCATAGTTCGGGGGACCCACGCAAAGCGTGGGGGGCGTGGGTTCCGACGAATCGTCGGAACCCACGAACGAAGTTCGTCGGCGCTTCGCGCCGGGGTGCTGCGCACCCAAGCCCGGGGCGGAGCGCCGTTAAAATGATCTGGGGCGCGGTTATCGTTGCTGCCGGGCGTGGAACGCGCTTCGGCAGACCGAAGCAACTGATCGAGGTCGCCGGGAAGCCGATGATCGCGTGGTCGGTCGAAGCGTTCGCGGCGATGCCGGAGATCGCGGAGCTCGCGATCGTCACCGAGCCGGAGTTCGTCGAACGAATCGAAGCGATCGCGCACGCGCGCGTGCAGCATGCGAGCGTGCTGGTCGTGCGCGGCGGCGACGATCGCCAAGCCAGCGTGCGCCACGGGCTGGAGGCGCTCTCGAACGACGTCGCGGCGGTGCTCGTCCACGACGGTGCGCGGCCGCTGGTGCAGACCTCGGACGTGCGTAACGGGATGCGCCCCGTGCGGCCCGGCACGGCGTCGCTGCTGGCGACGCCGCTGGTCGACACGGTGAAAGTCGCCGACGCCGCGGGCAAAGTCACGCGGACGCTCGACCGCGGCGAGCTGTGGGCCGCGCAGACGCCGCAGTTCGCGACCGCGCGCGATTTGCGCCGCGCGCACGCCGAGGCGCTGCGCCACGGCGCGCAGCCCGCGACGGACGACGCCGCGCTGCTCGAGCGCGCCGGGCTGGACGTGGTGATCGTGGAAGGCTCGCCGGACAACTTCAAGGTGACGCTGCCGAACGATCTCGCGCGCGCCGAGGCCCTGCTGCGCGACCGCGGCGAGCAAGGGACGGAAGAAGAGGTTCTGCTCGTCGAGTGTTACGTCGAGCCGCGCGCCGTCGACGCGGTCCTGCTCGAGCTGGAAGCGCGCGACGCGCGCGTCGACGTGATCGACCGCGACCTGCCGAGCGCGACCGTCATCCGCGCCTACGCGACCAACGCCGCGCTGCGCGGCTTCGGCTCGCGGCTGCACGCGCTCGCCGGCGAAGACGCGGTCTACACCGCGCACCTCTCGCACACGGCGCCGCGCAGCCCGAGCCCGCTCGACCGCGAGCACTGATGCATCCGCCGCATTTTCGCGTGGGGCACGGGTTCGACGCGCACCGGCTCGTCGAAGGACGGAGATTCGTGCTCGGGGGGGTGCGGATCGAGCACGAGCGCGGACCGCTCGGACACAGCGACGGCGACGCGCTCACGCACGCGATCTGCGACGCGCTGCTCGGCGCGTGCGCGCTCGGCGACCTCGGCGCGCACTTTCCGGATACCGACCCGCAGTGGAAGGACGCGGACTCGCTGCGGCTGCTCGCGGCGTGCCACGAGCTCGCGGTGCGCCACGGCTGGACGATCGCGAACGTCGACGCGACCGTCGTGGTTCAGCAGCCTAGGCTCTCACCGCAGGTCCCGCTGATGCGGGACGCGCTCGCCGACGTACTGGGTCTGGACGTCGCGCGCATCAGCGTGAAGGCGAAGACGAGCGAGGGGATGGGATACACGGGTGACGGGACGGGGCTCGCGGCGTACGCGGTCGTCCTCGTCGAGACCCTCGAACGGCGCGAACCAGATCACAGCGCTTTCACCTGAAGCTCCTCGGCTTGCATGTCGCTCAGCCCCAGCACGCTCTCGCGCTGGCGGCGGCGGGCGGTCAGCTCGTCGTCCCACATCCCGGCGTCGGCGCACTCCGCGGCGATCGCCGACAGCTCGGCCAGGAACCGCAGTGCGCCGACGACACGGCGTGAATCGGACGAAGCGTTCATGGGCCCAGCCTACCGAAGCCGGCCCGCGCAAACTATCCGGAGCGGTACGGAGCTTCGCGCGTCGCGGTACGGAGATTACGGACTCGGGGAGGCCGCCTCGTCGAGCAGCGCCGACAGCTCCCGCCGGCTCGCGACGCCGAGCTTGCGATAGGCCGAGGCGATGTGCGTCTCGACGGTCCGCTCGGAGATCACGAGCGTGTCCGCGATCGCGCGGGTCGGGTGCCCGGCGGCGACCAGCCCGGCGATCTCGCGCTCGCGCGCCGTCAGCGTCGCCTCGCCGCGGCGGCGGGGCGCCGCGGCGGCCGTCTCCGTGAGCCGCCGAACCTTGCCCGCGGCCCCGATCTTGCGGAAGAGCGCGACGGCCTCCGCCGTGCGGCCGGCCAGCTCGAGCGCGAAGCCCTCTTCGGTCGTCCACCCGGCCGTTCGAAAGGCGTCGACCGCCTCGGACGCCAGCGCGACGGCGTCGTCCCGGCGGCGCTTGCGCAAGGCTTCGCGCGCGTCGGCGAGCGCCAGAAACCCGCGCGCCGGCCACGCGCCCTCGCGCGCCGCCACGACCGCGAGCGCCTCGCGCGCCGCGGCGCGCTCCTCCGCCCGGCCGCAGCCGGCGGCGGCCTCGTGCAGCCAGTACGGCGGCTCGGCGTGCGGGATGATCCGCAACGCGTCGCCGACCAAGGCCGACGCCTCGGCGGTGCGGCCGGCGTTCAGCAAGTCGAGCGCGACCGCGCCCGCCAGCAGCGCCGCCGCCGACGTGTCCGCTTCGTGAATCGCCGCCCCCGCCGCCGTCAGCGCCTGCTCTCGCAGCGCGGCGTCGTCGTTCCCGCTCAGCGTCGACCAGCGCAGCGCGATGCCGAGCGACCAGCGCAAGATCGTTCCGACGTCGTGTCGGATCGCATCGGCGCGCGCGAGGTTCTCCGCGGTAGCGGCCGCGTCGCCCGCCAGCAGCGCGCCCAGCGCGGCGTTCTGCGAGAGCCAGGCGACGAAGCGCAGGTTCTTCATCGCCTGCGCCACCGCAAGCCCTTCGGCGTAGAGCGCGCGCGCGACCGCGAGCGGGCCGTACGCCAACTCGACGTTGGCGTGGTTGTTGAGCGCGCGCACCAGCACGTCGAAGTCCGAGCGCTCGCGTGCTTCGCGCTGCGCCTGCCCGAAGCGCTCGCGCGCTTCGGCGGCGCGGCCCAGAATGCCGAGGCAGAACGCATAGTTCCCGGCAAAGCGCGCCGCCGACGGAGCTTCGCCGCGCGCCGCGAGCCGGTCGGCGCGCTGCAGGTGAATCAGCGCCTCTTCGGCGCGGCCGCGCGCCGTCAGAAGCCCGGCGGTCATCGTTTCGGCGTCGAAGCGCATCGCCGAATCCTCGTCCTGCAGGCGCTCCACGACCCCGAGCGCCTCGCGCACGCTTTCCTCGAAACGGCCTTGGTCGAAGAGCAGGTACGCCTTGCGCAGCGAAAGGCGGTTGGCGTCGAGATCGTCACCCACCGATGCGATCGCGTCGGAAAGCCAGCGCACCGCTTCGGCCACGTCCCCGGTCGCATAGAGCGCCTCGGCGGCTTTCTCCGCCAGCAGCGCGCGCTGGAACGGTTCCCGCGCGAAGTCGCAGGCGCGCACGTAGTGGCGCGCCGCGTCGGCGTACGCGAAGAGCGAGACCGCGTGGTCGCCGGCACGCTCGTTCCAACCGATGGCGTGCTCGGTGTCGCGCGCGCGCCAGGCGTGCTCGGCGATAGCGGTGACGTCGAGCGGCTCTTCGTGCGCGAGCGCTTGGGCCACGCGCGCATGGAGCTCGAGCGCCTCGGCGCGCAGCATCTCGCCGTAGACCGCTTCGCGCGTGAGCGCGTGCCGAAACGCGAACGAGTCGCCGCGCTCGTCGTGCGCCTCTTCGACGATCAACTGCAAATCACGGGCGCGGCGCAGCGCCGCGTAGACCTCGACGGGCGGTACGCCGGTGAGGTGGGCGACGAAGCGCGCGGAGAAGCGCTTGCCGACGACCGCCGCATGCAGCAGCACGTCGCGGTCGCGTTGCGGCAGGGAGGCGAAACGCTCGCGGACGGTGACGCGAATGCTGGCCGGAACCGCCACGCTCGAGCCGTGGCGGTCGCGCCGCTCGAGCGCGCCGCGCAGCAGCTCTTCGGCAAAGAGCGGCCGTCCCTCGGAGAGCTCGCGGATCTGCGCGAGGGCTGCGGGCGGGAGCACGCGATCGACGTCGTTCAGCGCCGCGTGGAGCAATCGGTCCACGTCGTTGTCGCCGAGCGGCTCCAGCGTTAGCGTCTCCTCCGCGTCGCGCTCGAGCGCGCTCAGCACGCGCACGCGTTCGGCTTCGGTCTGCGCGTCCTCCAGCCGGTACGTCGCAACGAAGGTGATCGGCTCGGTCGCCAGACGCCGCGTCAGAAATCGCAGCAGCTCGACGGTTCCGCTGTCGGCCCAGTGCAGGTCCTCCAGCGCGACGAGCAAGCCGTTCGGACAACTGCGCGCCAGGTCGGCGAACGTCGTCGCGACCGAGGCGAAACGGCGCGACTTCTCGTCGTTCCCGCCCTCGCTGCCCGCGCGCATTTCGCGCTCGAGGCCGGCGTCCGCGCCCAGCGCGTCGAGCGCTTCGACGATCGCGGCGTACGGCGCGTTCGCATATTCGCGCACGGTGGTGACGACGGTGCGCAGGCCGTCGCGCGACGCGGCGGCGAGGAACTCCGCCAGTAGCCGCGTCTTGCCGACGCCCGCTTCACCGCGCACGACGACGAGCGCGGAACGGCGCGACGCGCCGCGGCGCGCGCGACCGATCAGGTGCGCAAGCTCGCTCCGGCGGCCGACCAGCTCGCGGCAAAACACCCCGGAAGAGATCACGGTGAGCGCGTTTCGACGAGCTGGCGCCCGACGCATGGTTTGGCAGGCCTGAGCCCGAACGGCCGAGCGGTATGGTGAGTGAACTCGACGACCGCTACACGATCTCGGCCAGCAACATGCCCGGCAAGCCGGGCCCCGGCGGCAGCGACGAAGAACCCGAAGACGACGAGTCCGACGAAGAAGGCGAAGAAGAGCCAGACTGAAGACGGCGGACCGTCTCGACGCCGACCGCCCACTGCGCGTCCGTTTCGCCGTCGCACCGGACGGTGAGCTCGACGCAGCGGGCGCGCGGGCCGCGCTCTTCAACTGGCTGCTCGCGCGCACGACGGGCGGCGCGCTGGTGGTGCGCGTCGAGGACCGCAGCGTTTCGCCGGCCGAGACGGCGTCGAATGATCCGCAGTCGCTCGCCGACCTGCGCTGGCTCGGCCTGACGTGGGACGAGGGACCCGGTGCGAGCGGCTCTGCCGGACCGTACCGGCAGTCGGAGCGCACCGAGGTCTACCGCGCGCACTTGGAGACGCTCGTTGCCGGCGGCAAAGCGCGCGAGCGCGACGGTGCGCTCGACTTCAGCGTTCCGCCCGGCACCACGGTGATCCACGATCTCGTGCTGGGCGACGTCTCGATCGACCATAGTACGATTTCGCACTTTGCGCTGCGGAGCTCGAGCGGTGCGTTTTCGCGGGCGTTCCTCAGCACGGTCGACGACGCGGTGATGCGGATCGACCTGGTGCTGCAAGAGCAGCACCTCGAGGACGCGCTGCGCCAGATCGTGCTCGCGCGCGCGCTCGGCTACGAGCCGCCGCGCTTCGCCCATGTCGGGCCGCTGCTCGGTCCGGATCACCACGCGCTCGCGCACCGGCCCGGCGCGCCGACGATCGGCGCGCTGCGCCGCGCCGGCTTTCTGCCCGCGGCGGTGATCGAGCATCTCGCGCTGCTGGGCTGGTCGCCGCCGGACGGCCGCGAGCGTTTCAGCCTGGCGGAGCTGACGGCGGCGTTCTCGCTCGCGCGCGTGCACGGCTCGCCGGCCGTCTTCGACGAGGCGCGCTTGCGGGCGTTCAACGCGCGCGCGTTGCGCGCGCTTCCGCGCGAGGAGTACCGTGCGCTGATCGCCGAGCGCATGCAGCGCGCGGGACTGCTCGAGACGCCGGTCCCGCCGGCCGCGGAGCGCTGGGTCGGCACCTTTCTCGACGCCTTCGGCGACGAGGTGCACACGCTCGGCGAGGCGCTCGCGGAGATCGCCGCGTTGCGCGCCGAGGCGGTGACGCTCCCGGCGCTTGAGCTGGAGCGATTGCGCAACCGCCAAGTGCTGTTCTTTCTCGACGCGGTCGCGCAGTACGTCGACGATCAGCCCGAGCTGCGCGGCTTGCCGCTCGCGCACGACGTTCCCGCGATCGCGGAGGAGTTCGGAATCGCGAAGGACGACGCGTTCGCCGCGCTCCGGATGGCGCTGACCGGAGCGCACGACGGGCCGCCGCTCACCCTGCTCTTCCCGCTGCTCGGCCACGAGCGGATCATGATCCGCATCGGCGCGATCAGCTCGCACATCTTGCACGGCCGCGGGCTGGAGCCGATCAAGTACGGTCCGGGCGGCGTCCCGTTCGAGACGATCCAGCCGGTGCGGCCAGCGCGCGAAGCAACCGGGCACGATCCGAACGGGTCGTAAGAGCGTCGTGCCCCTCAAAGTGTTCGAGGACTTTCTGGCCGACTGGCGCGCGCCGGTCGAACGCGACCCGGCCGCGCGCGGGTACCTCGACGTGCTCCTCTCCTATCCGAGCTTGCGCGCGCTCACCGCGCACCGGTTGAACCACGCGCTCTACACGGCGAAGGTCCCGCTGCTGCCGCGCTTCCTCTCGGCGCTCGCGCGCTTCTGGACCGGAATCGAGATCGATCCGGGCGCGACGCTCGGCAAGGGAATCTTCATCGATCACGGGATGGGCGTGGTGATCGGCGAAACCGCCGAGGTCGGCGACGGCTGCACGATCTACCAGGGCGTCACGCTCGGCGGCACCTCGCTGCAGCGCACGAAGCGCCATCCGACGCTCGGCAAGAACGTGACGGTCGGGTCGGGCGCGGCGATCCTCGGCGCGATCTACGTCGGCGACGGCGCGCGGATCGGCGCGAACTCCGTCGTCGTCAAGGACGTTCCTGCCGGCGCGACGGTGGTCGGGATCCCCGGCCGCGTGGTGCTGCAGGACGGCAAGCCGGTCTCCGCCGCGCCCGACCCGAGGCCGCGCGTCGACATGCCCGATCCGAACGCCGCGATCATCGCGCAACTTTCCGAGCGCATCGCAGCGCTGGAGGCGCGGCTTGCCGAAGTCGAACGGAAGAATGCCTCTCCGGCTGTATAACACGCGCACGCGGAGCGTCGAACCGCTCCGTCCCTTGGAGCCCGACCACGTTCGCGTCTACGTCTGCGGCCTGACGCCGTCGGCCGAGGGCCATCTGGGCCACGCGCGCTCGTTCCTGTTCTTCGACGTGCTGCGGCGCTACCTCGAGCACCCGCGCAACGGCTACCGCGTCACCTACGTGAAGAACGTCACCGACGTCGACGACCGCGCGATCGCGACGGCGCAGCGCGAGGGCACGACGTTCGACCAAGTGGTGAAGCGCTACTACGACGCGTTCCGCGAGTCGATGCGCGTCCTCAACGTACGCGAGCCGGACGAAGAGCCGTATGCGACGCACTTCGTTCCGCAAATCGTCCAGATGATCGCCGAGCTGATCGAGCGCGGCTACGCGTACGTCAGCGAGGACGGGGTCTACTACGAGGTGGCAAAGTTTCCGCGCTACGGCGCGCTGAGCGGGAAGAACGTCGAGGAGCTGCTGGTCGGCGCGCGGATCGCCGAGAACGAGCACAAGCGCGACCCGCTCGACTTCGCGCTGTGGAAGTTCGCCAAGCCCGGCGAGCCGCGCTGGGACTCTCCGTGGGGCGCGGGACGGCCGGGCTGGCACATCGAGTGCAGCGCGATGTCGCGCGCGCTGCTCGGCGTCCCGTTCGACGTCCACGGCGGCGGCTACGATCTGATCTTCCCGCACCACGAGAACGAGATCGCGCAAAGCGAAGCGCTGATGCAGACGCCCCCGATGGCCGAGATGTGGGTCCACGGCGGGCTGCTGAACTTCGAGGGCCGCAAGATGTCGAAGTCGCTCGGCAACTTCGAGCCGCTCACGGAGTTGCTGAAGCGCCACGACCCGCTCGCAATCCGGCTCCTGTTCCTGCAGACGGGCTACCGCAAGCCGATGAACTTCACCGTAGAATCGATCGGCGCGGTCAAGAAGCAGCTGCGCCGGCTGCAGCGCAACGCCGCGTGGTTGTCGGAGGCGAGCCAGGACGAGCCGCTCGACGTCGCGAGCGCGTACGAGCAGCTGATGGCGATCGGCGGGGCCGTCGCGAACACGGTGGAGTCGATCTTCGCGGCGCTCGACAACGACATGGACACCGCGCGCGCCGTCGGTTTTTTGTTCGGCCTCGCGCGCGAGCGCGATCGCGCGGTGCCGGCGGAGGTGGACCTGGCGATCGTGCGCGACGTCGCGGAGGTCCTCGGCATCGGGCCGGCGTTCACCGACGAGGCGCTGTACGCCGCGCAGACCGACGCGGCCGATGCGGATTCATTGCCGGTTGATTTCGTCGACCGGCTGCGCGCGCGGCTCGGCGACGCGCGGCACCTCAACGGCGTCGTCTCGGCCGAAGACGCCATTCAGCTGGTGATCGAGGCGCGCACCGCGGCGCGCAAGAACAAGGACTTCGCGCTCGGCGACCGGTTGCGCGACGCGCTCGCGGCCGAAGGGATCGCGCTCAAGGACTCCAAGGACGGGACGACGTGGACCGTCGCCGCCGGCTAGGCGCGCAGCGCCCGCCGGCGCAGCAGCAGCGCCGCGGTCCGCGAGTCGACCTGGACGACGTGGTCTACGGCGTGCACGCCGTCGACGAGATGCTGGTCGCCGGCGAGCCGCTGCGGCACATCCACGTCGGCGACGACCGCAAGCGCGATCCGGCGCTGAAGAACCTGCTCGAGCGCGCGCGGGCGGCGAACGTGCCGGTGCGGTTCGAGAGCCGCGCATACTTCGCGACGTTTCCCTACAAGGCGCACCAGAGCGTGGTCGCGTTCGGCGAGCCGTTCCAGTACGCCGCGCTCGACGAGGTGATCGAAGCGGGAAAGCGCGCGCGTCCCGCGCTGTACGTGGTGCTCGACCACGTCACCGACCCGCACAACGTCGGCGCGATCGTGCGCTCCGCCGAGTGCGCCGGCGCGACGGCGGTGATCCTGCCCGAGCGGCGCAGCGCCGGCGTGAACCCGACCGTGCGCAAGTCCTCGGCCGGCGCAACCGCGTTCGTCCCGATCGCCCGCGTCGCGAACGTCGCGCAGGCGGTGCGGACGCTGAAGAAAGCCGGCGTGTGGGTGTACGGCGCGGCGCTCGGCGAGCGCGCGCAGCCGTACACCCACACGCCGCTCGACGGCGACGTCGCTCTGGTGATCGGCGCCGAGGGCGAAGGGATCGCGCCGCTCGTGCAGCGCGAGTGCGACGGTCTGATCTCGATCCCGGTGCTAGGCCGCGTGCAGTCGCTCAACGCCTCCGTCGCCGCCGGGATTCTCCTCTACGAGGCGGTGCGGCAACGCGGCGCCGGTCCCGAGCCCGCGTGACGTGGCGCGCTGGATGAGAGCTTCGGGAACGAAGCGACCCCGCGGCACGACGTCCGCGTTTCTTTGACGGAACGAAGCTTGCGGCACGGAGGGAATCGAGATGAGCACGACGCGATTTGCAGCGGTCGTTACGGCGGCCGCCGTGGCATTGGCGCTGACGGTCGCGGCGAAGACGGCCGCCGAGACGCCGGCCGGCGCCGCGCAGGTTCGAACCCTGAGCTCGGGTGGGATCGCGCGGACCTATCGGGTGTTTCGGCCGAGGTCCGCCGGCGCGCATCCGGCGCTCGTCATGATGCTGCACGGCGGGTTCGGCACCGGCCAAGCAGCGGAAAACGCCGACGGCTGGGACGCGCTCGCCGCGCGTGAGGGCTTCGCGGTCGTCTATCCCGATGGGCTGGGCCACGCGTGGAACGCCGGGACGTGCTGCGGGTTGCCGCACGCGCGGAACGTCGACGACGTCGCGTTTCTGACCGCGGTGGTGCGGGACGCCGAGGCGCGCGACGGCGTCGACCCGCAGCGCGTCTACGTGACCGGACTTTCGAACGGGGCAATCATGGCGTACCGGATGGCGTGCGAGGCGCCGATTCCGATCGCAGCGATCGGCCCGGTCGCGGGGAGCCTGCTGGTTCCGTGTACCGCGCCGCGCGGCCCAGTGTCGGTGATCGCGGTTCACGGGACGGCGGATCAAAACGTGCCGATCAACGGCGGCTACGGGACCAAGGGCGTGACGCATACCGATCACCTCTCGGTGGCCGCCTCGTTGGCGCGCTGGAAGGCGGTCGACCGTTGCGCCGACCCGGTCGTGACCAAGCGCGGCACGGTGCATGTCGAGGACGCGCAGTGCGCCGGCGGCACTGAGATCGAGCTGATCACGATCGAGGGCGCCGGCCACCAATGGCCCGGTTCCAAGCCGCCGCCTGCCTGGACGGCGCGCATGCTCGATCTCGACCCGCCGAGCACGGCGCTCGACGCGACGGCGGTGCTGTGGGAGTTCTTCAGCCGCCACCCAGGGCCAACCGACCCCGTCATCCGTCCTTGACCTCCTAGCAGGACCCTCCTATACTTAGACGGTCGTGCGCGGCCCCGACGGGCTCCGGCCCGCGTTTTCGCGCTCGACGAGCCCCCCCAAGGTAGGTTTCATGGCGATCGCGCAGCCCGCCGTCGAGCCCCTCGACTACCACGAGCGGCCCGACGAAGACCTCGTCTCCGCGGCGAAATCGGGCGACAACCTGGCGATGGAGTTCTTGCTGAACAAGTACAAGAACTTCGTCCGCATCAAGGCCAAGAGCTATTTCCTCATCGGCGCCGACCGAGAGGACATCATTCAGGAAGGCATGATCGGCCTGTACAAGGCCGTCCGCGACTTCAAGGCCGACAAGCTTTCGAGCTTCCGGGCCTTCGCGGAGCTGTGCATCACCCGTCAGATCATCACCGCGATCAAGACGGCGACGCGGCAGAAGCACATCCCGCTCAACCAGTACATCTCGCTCAACAAGCCGATCTACGACGAGGACAGCGAACGGACGCTCCTCGACGTGATGCCTTCGCAGAAGACCTCCGATCCCGAAGAGCTCGTGATCAACCAGGAAGTCTCCGAAGACATCAAGGCGCGCATTCAGGAGAACCTTTCGGACCTGGAGTCCCAGGTGCTGCTCTCGTATCTCGAAGGCAAGTCGTACCAAGAGATGGCGCGCGATCTGAACCGGCACGTCAAGTCGATCGACAACGCGCTCCAGCGCGTCAAGCGCAAGATCGAGAAGAACCTGGCCGAGATCGAGCTGCCTTGAAAGGACGTAGGGACGCGTAGCTGATCCGTCAGCCGACGTCTCCGAGGAGTCCGACGGAAACGAGAGAGCCCCGCCCCGCGCGGGGCTTTTTCCGTTGCGCTGCGAAGCCGCGCGCGTGATCTCGCTGCGCTCGTTCGCGTTCGTCGTAGCGCTCGCCGCGCTGATGCTCGGCGCGATCGTCGTGCACGACCGCGTCTTCCCGAAGCCGTTGCTCCACCCGCGGAACGACTTCACCACCTTCTACTGTGCGGGGACCGTCGTGCGCGGCGGAGGCGATCCGTACCGCGTCGAGCCGCTGCGCGCGTGCGAACAGCGGCTCGGCGAGTTCGGCGCCGCCGGCGACGCGGCGTGGGAGGTCGTGCCGGCGCCGTTTCCGGGCTACGTGCTCGCGCTGTACGCGCTGATGTCGCTTCCGCCGCCCGCCGTAGCGCACGTCGCGTGGCTGGGGCTGTTGCTGTGCGGCGTCGGGGTGACGGCGCTCGTCGCGGTGCGACTGACACGGTTCCCGGCGCTGCCGGTGATCGTGCTGGTCGCGCTGGCGCTCGGCTGGAATGACATTAATCTCGCCGAACCGACGCCCATTGTTGCGGCGCTGCTGGCCTGTGCGGCGCTCGCGGCGTCGCGCGGCGCGTGGCGCACCGCCGGAGTCTGCACCGCGCTGGCGATGATCATGCCGCAGTACGCGCTCCCGGCCTGGTTGGCGCTGCTGAGCTTCGCGCCGCGCACGCGCGTCCCGGTCCTGATCGTCGCGGCTGCGCTCGGCGTAGTGTCGTTTGCAGTGCTGGGCTGGGAGAAGAATCTCGAGTACTTCACGCAAACGCTGCCGGCGCAAACGGCGGCCGAGGTATTCTTTCCGTACCAGTACAGCCTCACGCACGCGCTCGCGCTGGCCGGCGTCGGTGCGCCGGCTGCGATCCTACTGGGTCAGCTGTGCTACGTCGGGCTGGTTGCGATCGGGATCGTGGCCGGCGTGCGGTTGTGGCGCGCGAGCGGTGAGGCGGCCGCGCTGGTGCTCGTCCCGCCCGCGGTCGCGTCGGTGCTCGGCGCGTACTCGCACCAAGTGCAGATCCTCATGGGGATCACCGCCGCACTGCTGATCGCGTCGATTCGTGCCGTGCCGGCCGGCCTCGCCGTTGCGCCGCTGCTCGCGCTCGCCGTGGTGTGGACCGGCGAGGGCACCGGCAAAGGCTGGGTCGTCACCACGCTCATCGGCGCCGCGGCCGCGATCTGGATTGCGACGACGCGCATCGCGCCGCCGCGCCGCGCCGTCTTTGCCGCCGCATCGACAGCGGTACTGCTGCTCGCGCTGACAGCCTCGCATTTGCTTCCGGCGATGGCGCGTGCATCTGACGTCGCTTCACTGTCGCCGCCCGCAATTGCGGATGACGCGCAGGCGAGCCGGGTTTTCGGTTATCTCTTCGACACGCTGCGGCTCGCCGACCCGCGGCGCGAGCTGGAGAAGGTGCCGCTGATCGCCGGAATGCTGATCCTCGCTGCAGCAAGCTTCGTTGCAAGACGCGACGGCGAGGCTCGCGCGAGCTGAGCGAACTGAGCCGACGGTGGGATTCGAACCCACGGTGTGCTTGCGCAGCGGGTTTACAAAACCCGTCCCATCGACCGCTAGGGAACGTCGGCGTCGCGCGGCATCTTCGGTCGGCGCGGCCCGGACCCTCGCGCGCACAGGGTAGGAACGGAATGCGGGGGGCGCGTATCAAGGCGGGTCCGCACCGTGGGTCGGTGGTCGAGTGGTTAATGGCACCGGACTGTAAATTCGGCTCGCGAAAGCGATACGGTGGTTCGAATCCACCCCGGCCCACCAGTTCAAGCAAGCGGCGTGCGCCCGACAGGACGCGCGCCGCTGCTTCCTAAACGGGTGCGAAACCGAGCGCGGGCGTTGCATAGTGGTAATGCCCTTGCCTTCCAAGCAAGAGTCGCGGGTTCGATTCCCGCCGCCCGCTCCAACCGTTCGCCGGCACAGTGACGCACAGGTGGCACATGCGCGGGCTATCGTGATCGCATGTACGAGCGATCCACTGCGAACGGCATTCCGGGCGTGTCATTCCTGACGCAAGAAGCGTTGATCTCTCTCGGCGTCGAGCGAAACCAGACGCCGGAAACGCGCGCGCCGAAACGCAATACGAAGCTGAAAGGCGATGTCTCGGAGCTTCGCGTCGCTGCGGCGCTGATCGAAACCGGGTACGCGGTGTCGAAGCCTTTTGGCGAGAACCAACGCTACGATCTCGTCATCGACGACGGAGAGAACCTCGCCCGCGTTCAAGTGAAGACGGGACGGCTGCGAAACGGGGTGGTGCTCTTCAACTGCTCGAGCACGCACGGCCATCGCGGTCGCCCGGCCCGGCCGTACCGCGGCGAGGTAGAGTACATTGCAGTGTACTGTCCCGACACGGGGAAGGTCTACTTCGTCCCGGAAGCGCATTTTACGAACTCGTACGGAAGCCTCCGTGTCCTCCCGACGAAGAACAACGTCGCGAAGACGGTCCGCTGGGCCTCCGCATTCGAGCTGGCGTAGCTCAGTGGTAGAGCACTTCATTGGTAATGAAGAGGTCGCGGGTTCAATCCCCGCCGCCAGCTCCAGAGGAACGCGGCCCTCCCCGCCGGAGGGTCTCGTCGCTTTCCTGAGTAGTCGTGAGCGTCATGGCAACTGCCGTCTCGACCGACAGCGCGAAGCGCGCGCTCCTCGAACGCCTGATCGACGACGCGGGGCTCTTCCCGCCGGCGGCGCTCGCGATGCGGCCCGCGCTGCGCGCGCATGCCCGCCACGCCGAGAGCGCGTACTGGTGGGTGAGCGGGCGCTTCGTGCTCCCTGCGTCGCGCGTCGACGAGTTCGCCGCCGCCCGCTCGCTCGAAAGTGCTCCGCTCGACCTGAGCGTCGTGCTCGATGCAGCGGCGCTCGGCGCCAAAGGCGACACCGTCCGCGCCGACCTCGAGCGCGTCGAGCGCGCGCGCGCTCTCCCCGGCGTGACCGTCTCCTCGCTCGAAGCGCGGCTCCCGAACCTGCCGTTCGACGACGCCCTTACCGCGCGTCTCATCGCGGACGTCGTCGAACGCTATCCCAGCGACAACATCGCGTTCTGGTACGAGTCGGGCTACGATGCGGGCTGGTCCACCCCGCCCGACCAGTGGCTGGCCGTCATCGCGTCGGCACGTCACACCGCGCCGGCGAACTTGATGTTCGGCGCAAAAGTGCGGTGCGGCGGCGAGCGCCCCGGCGCGACGCCCTCGGTTGCGGATCTCGCGGCGTTCGTCGTCGCCGCGCACGCGCACGACGTTCCTTGGAAAGCGACGGCGGGCTTGCACCACCCGTTCCGCGGCGTGCGCGGCGTCGACGGCGGCGTCGTCCCGCACGGTTTCCTGAACCTGTTCATCGCCGCCGCCGCGCTGCACGCCGGCGCCTTGGAACCGGCGCAGGTAACCGACGTCCTCGCCGAACAAGACCCGCTCGCGTTCGTCGTGGATCCCGCGCACGCCGCATGGCGCGAGGTAAAAGTCGAGGCAGAACAGATCGCCGCCGCGCGCGAGCGCTGCGTCGCGTTCGGAAGCTGCAGCTTCGACGAGCCGGTGAACGACTTGCGCGAGTTCGGCATCCTTTCGTGATCGAGCCCCGCGGCTACGGCCTCGACAACCTTCCGTTCGGCATTTTCTCCGACCCCCACGACGGCCGCAAGCGCGCCGCAGTCGCTTTCGAAAACAGTATCGTCAACCTCGACGCGCTCGTCGCGGACAGGCTCCTCGACGGAGAGCCGCTGCGCGGCGCAAGCACGCTGAACGACTTTCTCGCCGCCGGCCTGCCGGCGTGGCGTGCGGTCCGCGCGCGCCTTCAACATCTTCTCGGCCACGGCGCAACTGCCGACGAGCGCGCGCGCGTCGCGAACGCGACGCTGCCGCGCGACGCGGTGACGATGCACCTTCCCGTGAACGTCGGCGACTACGTGGATTTCTATTCCTCGATCGAGCACGCGACGAACCTCGGTCGCATCCTACGGCCCAACGCCGAGCCGCTGTTGCCAAACTATCGCCACATCCCGATCGGCTACCACGGCCGCTCCGGCACCGTGGTCGTGAGCGGCACGCCGGTGCGCCGCCCGCACGGCCAGCACAAACCCCCAAATGCGAGCGCGCCGTCGTTCGGTCCGTCGAAGCTGCTGGACGTCGAGCTGGAGATGGGTTGGATCGCTGGCGCACCGAGCACGCACGGTGAGCCGGTTTCGGCGGACGCGGTTCGCGAGCACGTGTTCGGCTACGTGCTGCTCAACGACTGGAGCGCGCGCGACATCCAAGCCTGGGAATACCAGCCGCTCGGGCCCTTCCTGGGCAAGTCGTTCGCAACGTCGATCTCGCCGTGGATCGTCACGCTCGACGCGCTGGAGCCGTTCCGCACCGCCGAACCGGCGCGCGATCCCGAACCACTGCCGTATCTGCGCGCGCGCGAAAACTGGGCCTACGACGTCGAGCTGGAGATGCTGCTGCAAACGCCGCGCATGCGTGACCGAGGCGAACCACCGCACCGCATCTCGCGCACGAACTTCCGCGGCATGTACTGGACCGCCGCCCAGCAGCTCGCCCACGTCACGTCGAACGGCGCCAGCATTCGCCCTGGCGATTTATTCGGCACGGGCACGATTTCCGGCAGCGAACAAGGTACGCAAGGTTCGTTCATCGAGTTGACCGCGCGCGGTTCCCATCCGCTCGCGCTTCCCGACGGGGAGTCGCGTGCGTTCTTGGAGGACGGCGACACGGTAATCATGCGCGGCGCCGCCGTGCGCCGTGCAAACAGCATAGCTCTCGGCGAGGTCATCGGCACGATCGTCGCCTGATCTTGTCTCTTTGCGAACGATCGTGCTCGAGGCGGGGAGCGATGGTGCTGTGTCGGGCACTCGCGGAGTTCGCGGAGGCCTGGAGGGCCGGGAGCGGACGCAGCGGTAGCGACCGGAGCGCAGGAGGCGCGGAGGGAGCGTGCCCGGCACAGCACCGTCGCTCCCCGCCCCGCCACCATCGAAAATCACCCTTCGGTATGCGTCTCGATCGTAATGGTCTCGGGTTTCCGCGGCTCGGTCCGTTCCTCCACGACGGTCCGCTTCTCGACCGTCTTCGGCTCCTCGTGAACGACGTGCTTCTCGACGGTGGTTTCGCGCGTCTCGACGACTTTGTCATCACTCATGGGCGCGATTTTTCCCCAAAGCCGAAAAATGCTCGGTCGCTTGCCGTCAGCTGCGCGTCTTCAGGACCGCGCGCGCGTGCGCGCCGCGCTGCGGCAGCCGCGTCACGCTGAAGTCGCGGGTCAGCGTTTGCACGAGATAGAGCCCCCGGCCCGACTCGCTCTCGAAGGGCGGCAGCCGGGTCTGCGGCGCGTACCCCGGTCCGTCGTCGACGACGTGCAGCACCGGCGCCGCCGGATCGTCCCACGTCAGCTCGACGTCGACGTGCCCCGGCGCATGGCGCACCGCGTTGCCGACCAGCTCGCCCAAGACGAGCTCCGCCGCCTCCACGTCGACGTCCCGCCCGAACGACGCCAGCGCCTCCGCCATCGCTTCGCGCACGTCGTAGGTGCGCACCGCGTCGCGCGGGTCGAAGCGCCAGCGCAGCGTCCACGCACCGGACGCGCTCGGCGCGCTGGAGACGCGCACGGTCAGCACGGCAACGTCGTCGCGCACCGCGCCGCCAAGGACGCGCGCGACCAATGAGGCGGCCGGAGCGCGTCCGTCCGCGACCTGCGGGTCCCGCAACGCCGCCAGCGTGCGGCGCTCGCCGTCCACGATGTCGTGCGTCGACTCCAGGAGCCCATCGGTGAAGAAGACGACGAGCGAAGACGGCGGCAGCACGACGGTCGTCGTGGGCGGCTGGCGCCCGTCGCGCAAACCGAGCGGCAGACCGCGGCCGGGAAGCTGCCGGATCGTGCCGTCGGGCGCGCGCACGAACGGCGTCGGATGCCCGGCGGTCGCGTACGCGAGCGTGCGCGCTGCCGGATCGATGACACCGGCCAGCGCGGTGACGATCGCGTCCGGATGCGCGCGCCGCAGCACGCTGTCGGCCGCATCGAGCAGCCGTACCGGATCGGACTCGTAGGTCGCCAGCGCTTCGATCGCTTGCCGCATCCGCCCCATGATGACCGCCGCAGTCAACCCGCGCCCCGTCACGTCGCCGATCGACACGACGACGCGCCCGTCGGGGAGCGCGATCGCGTCGTACCAATCGCCGCCGACCTCCGCTTCGGTCGCGCCCGGATAGTAGACTGCGTCGAACGTCAGCCCGTCGACGGCGGGCAGCTCCGCCGGAAGCATCGCGCGCTGCAGCGTCGCGGCGACGCGATGCTCGCGCTCGTAGAGCTGCGCGTTCTCGATCGCGACGGCCGCGTGCCGAGCCAGCTCGTCGAGCAGCTCCACGTCGCCGGCGCGGAACGGCGTCGCCGAGCGCACCGTCACGCTGCCCAGCTCGACCTCACGACGCCGCAACGCGACGTCGAGCCGGTGCGCGTCCGCGGCGAGCTCCCCGCTGCGCCGCACGACGGCGCGATCGGGATGCAGCGCGATCGTCACCTCGCCGGCCAGCTCTCCGGCGAGCAGGTCGGCGAAGCGCCCGAGCAGCGTGTCGAGCTCGAGCGATCCGCTCAACAGCGAGCTCGCGCGCGCGACGATCTCACGGTGCAGCTCGACCGCTTTGCGATCGGAGATGTCGGTGAACATCCCCAGCGATCCCGCGAAGGCTCCGGCGATCCCGGTGATCGGGCTCGACGCGACCAGCACGGAGACGATGCGGCCGTCCTTGTGCCGCAGCTCCGCCTCGCAGCGATATCCTTCGCCGGCACGATGGTGCGCGAACGCGCGGAGTGCGGCCTGGGTGGACTGCGGCGCCACGAACTCGAACAGCCGCCGGTCGTACATCTCGTCGGCGGTGTAGCCGAGCATCTCGGTCATGCGCGCGTTGACGTAGCGGGTGCGCGCGTCGGCGTCGACGATCCACACGCCCTCTTGCGCGGTGTCGATGATCCCGCGGTAGCGCGCTTCGCTGGCGGCGAGATCGCGGTAGAGCCGCGCGTTCGCGAGCGCGACCGCGGCGCGCCGCGCGACCTCCTCGGCGTCGTCCAGGTCGGCTTTCCCGAAGCTGCGGCCGGT
Organism: Candidatus Eremiobacterota bacterium; assembly: GCA_019235885.1. GTDB lineage: Bacteria > Vulcanimicrobiota > Vulcanimicrobiia > Vulcanimicrobiales > Vulcanimicrobiaceae > Vulcanimicrobium. The sequence continues at coordinate 29,830 of JAFAKB010000020.1, forward strand.
GCCCAGCGCGGCGCCGAACGTCATCACGCCGATCCGCTCCCCGGCGGCGATCAGCGGCACGTACACGATCGACGCCAGCGGCAGCGAGCTGACGAACGTGAAGTGCTCCTCGCTCCAGGTCGTCTCGCGCTTCCACGCGTCGGTGCAGTCGGGGACGATCTGCGTCTGCCCGGTGCGCAGCACGAGATTGATCGGGTGGCGCACCGCTTCGGGCGGCGGCGCAAACGTCCGAAACGGCGCGGGGTCGCCCGCCAGCCGGCCCGCCTCGACCGCGACGCGCTCGAGCACGCCCTCGGAACTGAAGACGTCGAGGAACGCGAAGTCGGCGAAGTCCTCGCACATCGCCGAGACGACGGAGCGCGCGGTGCGCTCGAAGTCGAGCGACTCCGTGAACGCGATCCCGAGCCGGTAGAGGATCGCGCGCCGCTGCGCCGCCCGGTGGTCGACGTCCTCCGGTTCGGTCACTCGCACGCCGGACGCGTCCTCAACGCTCAGATCGGGTCATGGAATCCACCCGTCACCATCGCCTCGCTTTGGCGCCGCGCTTCGCGGAACCGTTCCGCTTCGCCGGGCTCCTGCGCCGCCGGCTCCGCGAGCAGCTTCGCGAGCTCTTCGTCGAAGAAGCGCGTCACCTCCGCCGCGGAGTGCATCCGGAACTTCGTGCGCTGCGCGATCATCAAGCGGTAGATGCGGTCGGTCGCGAGATCTTCCATGTAGCCGTCGAGCAGCGAGGCGCCGCGCCCGCTCAGGGCGCCGTGGCGATAGCGAATGACGGTGCGCACCGCGGCGCGCGTCCCCGCCTCGGTCCTCGCGCCGACGCCTTTGACCGAGGGCAGGAGATCCGGCGTCGCGTTCGCGCCCGGCTTGCGTTTGAAGCCTTGGTTCGGCGCGGGAAACTGCGCGACGGCGATCGCGTTCTGGTCGGGATGCCCGGTCCACGCGCCGTCGAACAGCGCGAGCGACTCGTTCTTCTTGTCTTTCTCCAGCACGTCCAGGGCGCGCGCGTTCAGCTCTGGATCGGCGCGGTCGGGGAACAGCGCCGTCATCCCGCCGATCGCCAGCAGACCGTGGCGGTGGCAGACTTCCGGGATGCGCTCGCGCAGGTTCTGGAAGAACGCGACGTCGTGCGGGATCGTGTTGCGGTCGGGCAGGACCCAGTTCGGGTCGTCGAGGTTGAAGTCGATCAGCGAGGCCATGTAGTCCCACCGGCCGAGGTTGAGGCCCAGGAGATGGTCGCGCAGCTCGTAGGCGAACTCTTCGATCTGGTACGCGAACGGAAACGCTTCGACCAGCGCCATCGCCTTGACCGCGTGCGGCTCGAGGCCTTTCGCCGCGGCGACCGCTTGGAAGACGTCGCGCCACCACCGCGCTTCGCCGGCCGACTCGGACTTGGGAATGTAGATCGCGAGCGGGTGCTTCAAGCGCGCGAAGTCCAGCTTGTAGGCGAGCAGCGCCAAATCGAACAGCGAGGCCGAGGTCGGCTCGTCGTAGATCCCGGCTTGGGAAAGATGCAGCCCGCGCACCCGCGTCCAGAGCACCGTGCTCGACGGTTTGATGCCGACCGTCGCACCGCCGCGCTTCGCGTCGGCGTACGTCAGCTCGCCGTAGTACATCGCGATCGTGTTGTCGATCCCGCGCAGCGTGTGCGCGAACGCGTTCGCCATCGAGTCTTCGAGATCGATCATCACGCCGGGCGCGCCGGAGTTCAGCATCTTCACGCCGAGCTCGTGATCGTCGGCGGGGCCGGTCATCTGATTGCGCTGATCGCGCCCCCAGTCGGGGAGCTCGATGCGCCACTCGCCCTGCGCTTCGGAGCGCGGCAGGTACTGCGGCTTACGGCCGCGCTGCGAAGCGTCCAGGACCCGCCGGCGCTCGGCGATCGCCGCTTGCTGGCGCGGCGTAAACTTCTCGTGCAGCGGCCGGTAGAACGCAGCGAAGCCCGCCGGCAGATCCCGCTCGATGGAAAATCCCGCCGGAGCGGTGCTCATCGGCGGGATGTGCTTGGGGACGATCTCACCGTGAAGCGTTCGGACGCCGATCCGGTTCTGCATGGACGGCCCCTTCGCTGCGGGAAGGTTGCGACCCGTGCGCCCGTAGCTCAATTTGGATAGAGCGAGGCACTCCTAAGGCCGAGGTTGGCGGTTCAAGTCCGCCCGGGCGCGCTTCGATTTTGGCTCACGCTTCCCTGGCCAAGCGACCCTTGCGGCCTCGCGCTACCTGTGCAATACTCGCGACACGATGAAAACCGTCGGCGCTGCGCTCTCTTCCGTTTTGCTGATGGCGACGGAGCCGCCCTACAATTGCGACCCCACGGGAAAGCTGGACGCGACCGCGGGGCTGAACCAGCTCTTCGCCGACGCCGCGGCCACCGGCAAGACCGCCCTCCTGAACGGCACATTCCTCATCTCCTCGCCGCTGTACGTCGGCACCGCGACCACCACCACGCGCTCGAAGCCCGTTCGCGTCGCCGGCATGGGCGGGATCGTCGAATACGCCATTCCCCCGATCGAGCAGCCGACGCTGAACGCGCTGCGCGCGCCGACGACGATCATCGCGAGCCCGTCCTTCCAGGGGGCGCAAATGATGCTGGTGCAGGGCCCCGGGGACGCGTTCGTGCTCTCGGACTTCCTGCTGCAGTGCAATAGCGCCGTGCAGAACGGCCTGGTCGCCCAAGGCGCGAACAAGTCGACCTTCGAGCGGCTCATGGTCCTGGCGATGGCGGAAGGTGGGACCGGGTTCACGTTCCAGAGCAACGACGCCTACACCGGACCGATCGGCGAGGAAACGCTCGGAACGCGGGTCTCGCAGATTTTCGCGCAGTCCTATATGGACAATTGCACGGGGCTGACGTACGGCTCGGACAACACGAACCTCCCGATCAACATGTGCTACTGGACGTTCGACACGGTCGGCATGCCGCTTGTCGACTCCACGGGCGGCGTCGGCTTGCGGCTGCGCTTCGCCGACAACACGTCGTTCACGCAGTGCTACTTCAAGGGCGGTAAGGACGCCACGGGCGTTCAGAATGCCATCGTGATCCAGCCGCCGACGTTCACGAAGAATTTCCCTAACGGCGTGAATGAGAACTTCCCGTCGGGCATCAACTTCTTCATGGTGACGGTCGGCGGCAACATCGCGTACCCACCCATCGAATCGTGGACGCACGCAGCTACGATGAACGGGACGATCGGATTCTACCCGTACATGCAGGACAACGCGGAGCCGCTCCCGCCGTGGGATCCGCGGTTCGTCGTCATGACGCAAAACGGATATTCGTGGAGCAACCTGCGCACGAACGCGCCGACCGCCGTTGCCATCGGGACGGCACCGGTCCAAAACACCGCATCCGAAACGCCGTTCCCGATCACCGGGACGCTCTCGCTTCCGGCGGGATGTTTGAACACTCGCGGGACGATCGTGCGCATGCGCGCGAGCGGGCGCTACAGCTGTGCCGAGACGGCGGGCTTGACGATCCAGCTGCGCTGTTATCTCGATGGCGTCACGTCCGGAAACCTGTTGTACGATTCGGGCGTGGTTGCACTCGGAACCGCGCGAACCAACGAGCCGTGGCAGGCTAACGTGCAGATGCTCGTCCTCAACACGGGAACGAGCGCCGACGTCGACGTCAGCGACGGCTTTTATATCGTCGAGAACACGTCACGATCGTTCAACGCCGGCAAACCGGGCGGGACCGGAGACTTCGACCTCACCGTCGCCCATACGCTGCTATGGACCGTGCAGTGGTCGCAGGCCGGGGCAACGGCCTCGATCATGCTGAACACCGTGACGGTGGACGTCGCGCCGCCCGGTGCGCAGCCCGCGCTTTAGCTGGACGCCCGCCCGGGCGCGCTTTCCCGCAGCAGGCGGTCGTAGTTCATCTGGCGGCGCAGCAGCAGCTCTCCGAAGCCCAGCTTGCCGCGGTACATCAGCCGTTCGATCGCGCGTTCTCGCCGCACCCACGCGAGCAGGGCGTCGAACTGATCGTCCGTGATCCGTTCCATGTTCCTGTCTATCGGCACCGTGGAGCACGGTCCTCACGGTTCGCCAATTGACGCAGCGCACAATGTGCAGGCCATGCCGAAGGCCCCGGCAACGTCGGCGCGGGGCCTTCACGGTGGGTTTACGATCCGGCGCACTCGCACCGGTGCGCTTCCGGTACCCCGTCGTACCCGCTTCATCACGTTGCAAACGGCAGTTTAAAAGCTCGCCGGGCGAGAGACCCGTACCAAGACTGTTCGCGCCGCGCGCCGAACCCCTCGCTCCGGCGTGATCGCACGACGCGTGTACCGTTTCGTCCGCGCCGCCTCGCTGGCGGCGGCGGCCGTCCTGTTCGCCGTGCGCGGGCCGGCCGCGGTGCGCGCGCTGCGGCCCGACGACGTCGTCTTTCTTGCGGGCGCGCTGGTCGTCGCGCTCGTGCTGGGTGCGCTGCGCGCGCCGGCGGCGCACTTCGAGCGGAGCGCGCGGCCAACGCCCGAGAGCGACCGCGTCGGGCTGCTCGTGCCGTTGCTGCTCGCGGTGCTGGTGACGGAAGGCTGGCTCTGGGCCGCCCTCTGCAACGCCGCCGCGTTCTTGATGCGGCGGGCCGGGCCGCGCCGGCGGTCGTGGTTCGACCTCGCGCTGACGGCCTCGCTGCGCGTCCCGGCCTGGTGGGCTGCCGCGCTCGTCCTGCGACCGCTGCGCGTAGCGGCCTCCGCGCCGCTCTCGCTCGGGACCGTCGCCGGTTTCGTCGCAATGGGCGCGGCGTTCGCGCTGCTCGCCGACCTCCTCTGGATCGACCCGCTCGTGGCGGCGCGGCAGTCGCGCTCGCTCGCGCGCGTCTGGCAGCGGCACCTCGCCGACCGCGGCACGATGCTGACCGCGCTCGCCGAGGCGGGCTGGGCGTACGTCGTCGTGCGCGTCGCGACGCACGAAGGGCCGGCGTTCGGGCTCGCCATGCTGTTGCCGCTGGTGGTGCTGGCGGTGGTGCTGGTGCGGCTGGCGCGGGTGAACGCGCGGCTGCACCGGCTCGCGCTCTCCCGCGAAGCCGTCGACGCGATGCTGCGCGCGAACGATCCGATGCCGCAGATGCGCTCGCTGCTCGAGAGCATCGACCCGCGAATCGTCCGCGAGGCGGTCGAGATCGCCGCGTTCGGCCGCGGCGGCGCCAACCGCTGGTCGCGGGTGGTCAGATTCGGCCCGCCGGTGCCGTCCGAGCTCGAACGGCTCGGCGGCCGGGCGCTGCTCGAGCTGCAGGTGACCGGCGAGGACGCCGGTGTCGAGAGCGGCGATGAGGGGACGGTGCGGGGCTACGCGGCGCGCGACCGCGAGGGGCGCGTGCGCGGCGCACTGCTGGTCTTTCGCCCGCCGGGGGTCGCGCCGCTGGTCGCGCACCGCGACTTCGAGCGCGCCGCTTCGGAGCTCGGCCCGCTGCTCGGCGAGTACGGCGCGATCGCCGCGACCCGCACGGCCGCGACGGTCGACACGCTGACGGGTCTGGCGAACCGGCGCGGCATCGCGCGCGCGTTCGAAGAAGCGATGTCGCACGCGCGCGGCGGCGGGCGGTGCGCGGTGCTGCTGCTCGACGTCGACCACTTCAAGTCGATCAACGACCTGCTCGGGCACCCGGCCGGCGACCGCGTGCTGGCGCGGATCGGGCGCATCATCGCCGACAACGTGCGCGGCGTCGACCTCGCCGGCCGCTTCGGCGGCGAAGAGTTCATCGTGCTCCTGCGCGACGCGTCGCGCGAGCGCGCGCTGCAGATCGCGGAGCGCCTGCGCGGTGCGATCGAAGCGGGCGGCCTGGACTATGCCGACGGCAAGCCGGTGACCGTCTCGGTCGGCGTCGCCTACGCCCGCCCCACCGACCAGACCGGCGACGTCGTCGAACGCGCTGACCGCGCCCTCTACCGCGCCAAGAACGCCGGCCGAAACCGCGTAGTCGAGTCGCCGCTCGTCGCGGTGTAGCGGCCCGCTGTTTCGGAGGTTAGTTCAGGACCATACGAACGGCGCATTGTAGGCCAGGCCGCCGTCGCTCCAATGATCGCTCCAAGCAGTGTGTCCATAGCCATTCGACCATTCCCAGATCACGTTGAATCAGTACCGGGAGCCGGTGATGCCTTTTTGGATTCGATCCCGCGAAAAATGAACCGCGACAGCAGTCGCGTTGCCCGTCGAGCAGAATAGCCTCTTTCCGCGGCGTCCGGGCGATTTCATCAAGAGTAATCACGGAGCATCGTAACCTGAATTCGCTCTTTGATTGGCGCGAGTCTCTTGCGCCATTGATCGTCGTTCGTAATGAGATGAGCGACCTGTGCAACAACACCGGTCGCGATGACCAGGGCATCAGGTGTTCTAAAACCATGCATAGCGCGCAGGCTCGCGGCCTCTTGCGCGACGTGAATGTCGGTCGCGAGAAGTGAGAGATTCGGCCAGCGGGTGAGGAAGCCGTGAACGTGAGCGGCGCCGCTGGGCGCGGCGCGCAGCGGACGGACCAGAACCTCCATCGCGGTGACGGGCGAGACGACCGCCGGATTCCGGCCGCTCTTGACGAGGTCATCGATAAGGACGACCGCGACCCCATTCGTGGCATCGCCGGCGTCGAAGTAAGCGATCAACACCGACGTGTCGACTAGGACCCGCTCGCCGGTGCGCAGGCGCTTTTCGAACGCGGTGCGATTCAGGACCAGGCCTCTCGCTCGCCGCGGATGTACGCCTCGCGTTCGGCAGCATCTCTGCCGTATATCCCGGTGAGAATCCCGGCGTAGCTGTCCCGTAGCGGACGCACGATCAGTTCGTCCGGCCGGTCGTCGTCGACCAAGAACACCAAGTGCTGTCCCTTCCGCAGGCCCCGCGCTTCGGCGATTTCTTTCGGAATGGTGATCTGATTGCGCGCTCGAATTACTGTTTCGGATTGAAAGACTGCCATCTGAATTAACCTCGCTAATCAGAATAGCAGAGAAAGTCCGATCTGCAAATGTTCCGAGAGCCTATTCGCGGTCGACGCGTTCGACCGATGGGTCGCCGTCTTGGTCGACGGTCACGGTGAAGACAAGGGGGCGGCAGCAGACCGGGCAGTCTTCGAGGACGGTCTGGCGGCGGCCGGCGGTGGGTTCGACGCCGAGGCGTTCTGCTCGCCGCAGCTTGGGCAGGTGTATAAGGCGTCCGTTTCGAGGGGCATCGGTTTACACTGGCTCGGGGGCTGTGCTACAATCTTGCGCGGAACGGACCGCGCGTCCGTTTTCTTCATGTTTTCCGCCCCCGGCGGGGGCCTTCTCGAAGAACGGCGATGGCGAAGAAAGAGAACCGTGTGATGGTGACGATGGCCTGCACCGAGTGCAAGCGCCGGAACTACAACACGTTCAAGAACCGGCAAAAGACCAGCCAGCGGCTCGAGCTCAGCAAGTACTGCCGCTGGTGCCGCTGCCACCGCGCCCACCGCGAGACGAAGTAATCTGCCCGGTTGCCGGGCCCTCTAGGGCGGTAGCTCAATTGGTAGAGTTGCGGTCTCCAAAACCGTCGGTTGCAGGTTCGAGTCCTGTCCGCCCTGCCAGATTTTTGCGGTACATATGAGTATGAAGTCCACCACCACCAAATCGCCGGCGAAGCGCCCGGCGACGACGCCCGCCCAGCGCGCGGCGAACGCGGCGCGCACGCAGGAGTTCGTCCGCGGCGTGGTCGCCGAGATGCGCCGCGTGACGTGGCCGACGCGCGAAGAGTGGATCGCCGCGACCGCGCTGACGATCGCGCTGGTCGTCGGCGTCGGGGTGTTCACCTACGCCTGCGACCTGCTGTTCGGTTGGATCTTCAGCTGGCTGACCGGAGGGGCGCGCTGATGGATCAAGACGCGAACGTCGCGGTCACCGAGCCGCAGGAGCAGACCGCCGCGGCGCCTGCGCAGAAGAAGCAGGACGACCGCAAGAAGTGGTACGTGATCCACACCTACTCGGGCTACGAGAACAAGGTCAAGGCGAACCTCGAGCGCCGCATCCACTCGATGAACATGCAGGACAAGATCTTCCGCGTGCTCGTCCCGATGGAAGACGAGGTCGAGTTCAAGGACGGCAAGCGCAAGATCACGCCGAAGAAAGTCTTTCCGGGCTACGTGCTGGTCGAGATGGACATGGACGACGCGTCCTGGTACGTGGTGCGCAACACCTCGGGCGTCACGGGCTTCGTCGGCTCGCCGGGATCGGGTGAGAAGCCCGTTCCGCTGCAGGACAAAGAAGTGAAGACGATCCTCAAGCAGATGGGTATCGAGACGCCCAAGCTCAAGATCGACTTCGCGAAGGGCGACCGCATCAAGGTCACCTCGGGACCGTTCTTCGACTTCACCGGGATCGTCGACGACATCCAGCCGGAAAAAGAGAAGGTCCGCGCGCTCATCTCGATCTTCGGGCGCGAGACGCCGGTCGAGCTCGAGTTCTACCAGATCGAAAAAGTCTGAGAAGATGCAGAAGAGCCCGGGTCGACCCGGGCTCTTCTCGTTTCCCGGCGCCGCTTACGGGCAGCCGTTGTTCATCCAGGTCTGGAAGTTCGACACCCATTCCGACGACCACGCCGGTTCGCCGAGCGGCATCGCGCCGGTGCTGACCTTGTCGTAAATCTCTTGCGCCTTCGAGGCGGTGTCGGCCTGGCTCGTGAGGTCGACGTACCATGACATGCAGCTCACGTCTTTCTGCGTGAAGTAGCCGCTGATCGGGTCGGCCCAGGTCGGGCCGCCGCTGGTGGTGTCGCTCGTTTCGGAATAGCTCATCGAGTGGTCGCCTCCATCGGGTAGAACGCGGGACGCGCTACAGCGCTGCGCCGCCGCCGGTGTAGATTGCTTTCCAGCCGGTTTTCGTGCGGCTGTAGATCGCGTAGGTGTGGGCGTCGTAGCCGATCTGGCGCGTGACGACCGAGAGCGTGCCGTCGCCGAGGTCGATCGCGTCGATGAGCTGCTCGCGCGGCTCTTCCAGCAGCGGCTCCGTGACGGTGATCTTTTGAACGTGCGCAAACGTGGCGCGCAGCTCGCCCCCGAGCCGTTCGGCGATGAAGAACAACCGGCGGTCGGTGCGCGGAGAGCCGCTTCCGCGCAAGTTGATCGTGCCGACGATCGCCGGCCCGCGGCCGAGATCGATCGCGGTCAGGTTCACGACGGTGAGCTTCGACGGCGCCGCGTCGCCGAGCAACTTGGAAGCGACCTGCAGCGCCGCCGCGCGTTCGGCCGGCGCCGGCGCGCGGCGCGGCGAGGCTGCGTGGCCGCCGAGCGACGGTGAGGCGAGCGCGGAGACGTTCTCGTTCAGATGCAGCGCGGGCGGAACGACGATCGTCGCGTCGCCGTTCGCGACCTTCGCCGGAACCGTCGCGACGACGCGGCCGCCGAAGATGACGTTCACGCGGTTGCCGTGCGTGGCGATCGTCGCGTTCGACTCCATGCGCAGCTTGTCGGACGGTCCGCCGTCGCTGGAGCCGGGGTCGATGAACTTGCCGTGACGCCGCACGCCGACCGGTTCGAGCGCGCCGCCTGCGTCGACCACGAAGATCGCATCGCCCTCGCCGGTCGGGACGTTGGGATTGTCGAGGCTGTTCGCGCGGATCGCGCACGGGGCGCCGAGCAGCGCGGCGAACGCGAATAGAGTGGCGGCGCGGGACGGCAAGCGATTCTCCTCACGTCCGAACGAGCGGGAACGAGCGGGACCGAATCCGCCTCTTTGTCGACGCTGTGCTAGCCGCCTCCGCCGGTGAGGGTTTGACCGAGATAGATGACGGTTGCGGCGGTGACGACGGCGGTCACCGACCAGCCGGCAGCGGCCAGCCAGCTCGGGACCGGCTTGTCGCGCATTACCTTGCGATTGCGGCCGATGAGCAACATCAGCGCGAGCGTCAGCGGGGTCGCGATCCCGCCGGCGATCCCGCTGAAGAAGAGCAGCTTGATCGGTGGAACGCCGGCCATGCCGATCAGCACGGCGATCAGCACGCAGCCCGAAAGCGTGAGATAGAACGCGCGGGCGCGGTCGAACTTCCGGTCGAGACTGCGGCGCCAGCCGAACATCTCGGCGGCGACGTACGCCGACGTTCCGGCGATCACCGGGATCGCGACGAGCGCAGAACCGAGGAGTCCGACGGCGAAGATGATCGCCGCGTATTTGCCGGCGAGCGGCACGAGCGCTTGCGCGGCGTCTTGCGCGGTTTGCACGGCGTGGTGATGAACCCCCAGCGTCGCGCCGGTCGCGACGAGGATGAACCAGAACGTCAACCCCGCGACGACGATCCCCAGCGCGGCGTCGGCCTGCACCAAGCCCAGCCGTTGCAGCGGCGGTTTCTCCTCGCTCAGCTCGATCGTTTCCCACACGTACGCGTACGCGGTGAGCGTCGTGCCGAGCAGCGCCAGCGCGCCGGCGACCGTTTCCGGCCGGAGGTCGAAGTGCGGGACGAACGAGCCGCGCAGCACGTCGCTCCAGTTCGGACGGGCCAGGAACGCGGCGCCGACGTACGTGAGGAAAAGCAGCGCGACGTAGCGCAGGTACCGTTCGATCGCGCGGTAGCTGCCGAAGATCAGGAGCGCGACGGTCAGCGCGCCGAGCGGCAGGATCCACCAGCGATAGTCGGCGCCGGTGAGCAGCTGCATCGCGGCGCCGCCGCCTTCGAGGTCGGCGGCCAGGGTGAGGACGTTGACGATCAGCAGCGCGGCGAGCGCGAGCAGCGCCCAGAAGCGACCGTAGGCGTGGCGAACGTCGTCTTCCAAACCTTTCTTCGTGACCGCGCCGACTTGCGCCGCGACGGCTTGCACGACCGCGAGCATCGGGATCACCAGCAGCGTGAGCCAGCCCAGCTCGTACGTCGTCGTCGAGCCGATGACGGCCAGCGTTGCGACGGTCGTCGGATCGTTGTCGGAGGCGCCCGCGACGATCCCGGCACCGAAGGTCGTGGTGGGCGGCGTCTTCCCGCCCTGCTCTTCCGCATCGGACGGGTTCGGGTGTGGAAGTCCTTTCCTGCGGCGCATCTCGAGCTTCGTTCCCCGGTAGCGCGCGCGCTCACACCCGAGGACGAAGCGGATTCACCGTTTTCGCGGATGCCGCCCGGTTGATTGCGCGGTACCGTTCGAGAGCGCGATGGCGAACAGCGGCGGGATGACCGAGTACGGCAAAATTCCGGTGCCTTCGTTGGTCAGCACGATGATCTCGATGCCGTCGTCGGGGAAGGTCGCGTTCATCGTTTGAAAACCGCCGAACGCGCCGTCGTGCCAGATGTAGCGATGGCCGTTGAGCGTGGCGACGAACCAGCCGTCGGCATAGGTTCCGTACGACTGCGGGAACGGGCTGGGCGCGAACATCTGCTGCAGCGAGGCCGCGCTGAAGATGCCGGGCTGGCGCACGGCGCGATCCCACTTCTCGATGTCGCCGACCGTGGAGGTCAGCCCGCCCGGGCCGGCGAGCCAGCTCAAGTTCCACTGCGAGGCGCGGCCGATCACGCCGTTGTACGTCTCGTAGCCGAGCGCGACGTCGGTTTGCGGCGGCGGCGGAAAGCCTTGCTGCGTCTGCGTCATCCCGAGCGGCGTGAAGATGCGCTGCTGCAGAAACGTTCCGAACGGCTCGCCGCTCACCTGCGCGACGATCATCCCGAGCAGCACGTAGTTCGAGTTGCTGTAGTCGTACGCTGACCCGGGTGCGAACTGCAGCGGAAAGCTCGCGAGCCGGTCCGCGATCGGCTGATAGTTCGTCTGGCCGCTCGCCATGAATGCGTCGTACGCAGCCGTGAAGTCGGGATAGTCGCCGAAGTTGTTGTAGTCCACGATTCCGCTGCGGTGCTGCAGCAGGTAGAGCAGCGGGATCGCGTTTCCGTTCGGAAACGCGGGAAAGTATTTCGAGAGCGGATCGTTGACCGAGAGCTTTCCGTCTTGCTGCAGCAGCAGAATCGCGCCGGCGGTGAACTCCTTGCTGACCGAGGCCAGCTCGAAGAGCGTGTTCGCGTCCGGCGCGAGCTGCCCGCGCGGCAGGTTGTAGATCGTCTCCGCGGCGGGTACGCGCCAGAAGTCGCCGTGGCCGTACACGTCGGGAAGGCCGCGGTCGCGCAGCCCGTAGCCGTGCACGTACAGCGGGCTGCCGTTCTTGTAGACGCCGAGCTCGACGCCCCAGCCGCCGGCGTAGTTCTGCTGGATGACGGCGTCGTACGGAGATCCTCCGGTCGGCGGAGCCGTCGGCACGGCCGTCGCCTGGGGCGGCGAAACGCCGGCGGACGAGCCGCCGCCTCCGCACGCCGCCAACGCCGCGCACGCGACGACGAGTCCGGCCACCCTGAGCGAACGACGCATCGGCGAAAACCTCGTCCGATACATCCGAGGCCGGTTCGCGGGCTCCTTGCTTGTGTCGAGAGTCTTTGGCGGGCCGGCGCGCGAAGCCAGGCCGAACCACATGGAGCATCCCGAACAGACCGCCGAAGCCGCGGACGACCAGCAGCCGGATCGCGCTCCGCTCGCGGACTCCGCCGGCGAGCAGCGTCCGGCCGAGTCCGGCCGGCCGACCGAGGCCGAAGAGGCGCCGGTCCCTGCGGCGGCAGATACGGCGGAAGCCGGGGCGCACGTGCCGGAGACCGCGGAGCCCGGCCGAGCGGCGGACGATGGCTCGGACGCCGAAGCCGCTCACGAGACGCCGACGCACGAAGGGGTGATCGAAGCGAACGCGGCCGCGTTCGGCGCCTCCGCAGCCTTACCGGCCGCGGAAGAAGCCCAGCCGATCGTGGAGCAGCCCGTTCACGCGGAGCAGCCCGTCCATCCGGAGCAAACGCAAGCGGACGCGCCGCCTCCTGCGAGCGAAGCTGCGCCGGCTGCCGACAGTGAAACCGCGTCGGCTTCCGAAGCACCCGCGCCTTCCGAAGCGCCTGCAGCTGGCGAAGCTCCGGCGCCGCAGCCCAAGCCGCCGGACGAGCGGCGGATTCGCGCGCAGCAGGCGTGGGAGCGGGTCGTCACCGCGCGCGAGAGCGGCGAGACGCTGAACGGGACGGTGACCGCCGCGGTCAAGGGCGGATTGCTCGTCGACGTCGGCGGGATTCGGGGATTCTTGCCGGCGTCGCAGACGCGGGTCGAGTCCGGCACGCCGATCGAAGCGATGGTCAAAGCGAAGCTGCCGCTGAAGGTGATCGACGTCGACACCGGGCGGCGGCGCATCGTCGTCTCGCACCGCCGCGCGCTGCAAGACGAACGCCGAACGAAACGCAACGAGCTGCTGCGCTCGCTGGCGATCGGTCAGGTTCGCGAAGGCGTCGTCGTGCGGATCGCCGAGTTCGGCGCGTTCGTCGATCTCGGCGGCATCGACGGTTTGATTCCCATGCGCGAGCTCGCGTTCGAGCGGATCGAGAAGGCGTCGGACGTGGTCAAGATCGGCGAAAAGCTGCCGGTCGAGGTCATTCGCATCGAGGACAACGGCAAGAAGATCGCGCTCTCGCGCAAGAACGCGCTCCCGGATCCCTGGCGCGACCACGCCGCGGTGCTCAAGCAAGGCGCGACGGTTGAAGGAAAAGTCGTCGCGAAGGAACCGCGGCTGCAGGTGGAGCTCGCCCCGGGCGTCGTCGGCAGCATCCGCGAGAACGACGCGAACCCGGCCGACTACGAGATCGGTGAAGCGATCGAGGTCACCGTGCGGCGCGTCGACCGCGCCACCCGGCGGATCACGCTCTCAACCGCCCATGCGATGCCCGAGCCGCAGCCGCAGCAGCAGACGAGCAGCGGGTTCGCGCCGCTCGGGATCGAGCTGGGCCGGCGCCGCTAGCCGCGCGGCGTGAGCGTTCGCTTCGTCAGTGAGCCGCTGCTCGCCGCCGGCGCGGAGTACGTCACCTCGCCGGCGCTGAGCCAAGGCGAGCCGCTTTTGCCGCGCCGCTTTCGCTGGCGGAACGAGGAGCTCACGATCGCCGAGGTCACGAGCACGCGCCGCTCGACGAAGGACGACCGCGGCGATGAGTACCTGGCGAAACACTGGTACGAGGTCCGCCTCGCCGACGGCCGCGACGCGCTGATCTACTTCGATCGCAAGGTGAAGCGCGGGGTCCCGCGCTGGTGGCTTTACAGCATCCGCAGCGCCGATTGACGACCGGACCGCACGGCAGACCGGACTCGAATCTCCGGCGCAACGCCGGCGCAGTTGTTGGTGTTTCCGGCAATGTCATGACGCGCAACGAGTTCGCGGTGTTCGAGACGCCGATCGGCGACTGCGGCATCGCGTGGGGCCCGCGTGGCGTCGTCGGCATCGGTCTGCCCGAGTCTTCCGCGTCCGCGTTGCGCGCGCGGATGCGGCAGCGCTTTCCGGGCGTCGCCGAGTCGGCGCCGCCGGCGAAAATCGCGCGCGCGATCGAATCGATCCGCTCGCTGCTGCGCGGCGAGCCGGCAGACCTGACGGGCGTCGAGCTCGACCTGAGCGGCGTGACCGATTTCAACCGCGCGGTTTACGAGGTCGCGCGCACGATCGCGCCGGGCCGCACGCTCACGTACGGCGAGATCGCCGCCCGTCTCGGCACGCCGAACGACGCGCGCGCGGTCGGCCAGGCTTTGGGCCGAAATCCGTTCCCGATCGTCGTCCCGTGCCATCGCGTCGTCGCCGCGAACGGCCGCATGCATGGCTTCTCCGCTCCGGGCGGCGTCAACACGAAGCTGCGTCTGCTCGAGATCGAAGGCTACGAGGCCGTTCCCGGCCCGTCGCTCTTCGGATAAGGAAAACCCGGCGACCGGAGCCGCCGGGTTTGCTTGTCGATGTGCACGCCTTTGGCTCGGCTGTGCCGCGTTTACCCGTGCAGAACGACGCGGTTGGCGATGAACGTGCCGTTGCTCCAATAGCCGAACACGGCGGCGCGCTGGCCGGCGGTCGGGGTGCCGCCGGTCGGCAGGATCACGGTACCTTCCTTGAGGTCGATGACGTCGGTGTCGCCGGCCCCGTTCTGAAGCGTCAGACGGCTCTTCGCGTACTTGGCCACAGTGCCGACCATGACGTGGTTGCGGTCGTACATGCCGGTGTCCCACGTGTTCTGCCACGACGAGACGTTGGCGTACGCCGGATCGAACGTCGTCCACGTCGTCGGACCGTACGGCGTGTTGACCGTCGTGGTCGTCATCGTGCCGGGCGTCGTGGTCGTCGACGTAGTCGAGCAGGGATTGGTTGCTTGCGCCGCGCCGATGGCCGCGGTCGCGCCGAAGATTCCGAGTCCGACGGCAACCGGGCGCACGACGTCGAGTACAGTGGTCTTGCTCATACGAGGTTAAACGTACCCGCGATCCACCGCATTTCGACCGAAGCAGCGCCAACCAAAAAGTCGAGCGTAGCAACATAGCGTACGGCTCATCCGAGCATCGGTGAAGTCGGGTTGCATCAGCGCAGCCACTTGTCGAACCAGGCGGTGATTCGGCGGGCGACGTCGAGCTGGTCCGCAGGCTTGTAGAAGAGATGGCCTTCGCCGGGATAGATCACGAGCTGCGTCGGGACGCCGAGGTCGCGCAGCGCGTGCCAGTACTCGTACGACTGCGTCACGGGAACTTCGGCGTCGCGGTCGCCGGCGACCATCAGCGCCGGCGTCTTCACCGCTTTGACGTAGTTGATCGGCGAGCTCTTCGCATACACCGACGGGTCGTCGTACACGCTGGCGCCGAAGTACGGGATCATCCACGTGTCGATGTCGTTCGTGCCGTAGTAGCTGAGCCAGTCCGAGAGCCCCGCGCCGCTCACCGCGGCTTTGAAGCGGTTCGTCTGCGTCAGCGCCCACATCGTCATGTAGCCGCCGTAGCTCCAGCCGAAGATTCCGACCCGCTTCGGATCCACCGGGATCGTCTGCCCGACCGCGTCGAGCCCGACCAGGATGTCGCGCAGATCGCCGTAGCCGAAGTCTTTCACGTTGGCGCGCGTGAACGCTTCGCCTTGGCCGTAGCTGCCGCGCGGGTTCGGCTCGAAGACGATGTAGCCGCGCGCCGCCAGCGAGGCCTGGAACGCGAACGGCCCGCTCGGATAGAGCGGGTAGTGCGCGAACGCCGGGCCGCCGTGCACGTACGTCACGATCGGATAGCGCGCGCCGGGCTTCGCGTCGGGTGGAAAGATCAGCCAGCCTTGCACCGTTTGTCCTTCGCTGATCCAGGTCAG
Source organism: Candidatus Eremiobacterota bacterium (assembly GCA_019235885.1). Lineage (GTDB taxonomy): Bacteria > Vulcanimicrobiota > Vulcanimicrobiia > Vulcanimicrobiales > Vulcanimicrobiaceae > Vulcanimicrobium. Next base: position 45,900 of record JAFAKB010000020.1, read on the forward strand.
GCTGCGCGCCGGGCCGGTCAGCCGGCGCAGGTGCGCGTTCGCCGCGGTCACGTCGTGCATCGCGCCGAGCGGACCGAGCGCGATCTCGGGCGGCGCGGTGATCGACTGCCGGATCGTCGCCGCGAGCTTGCCGTCGCGTGAGACCGACACGCCGGCGTCGCCCGGTGCAAGCCCGGCGAAACCGCTGGCGTAGATCGTCTCCTGACCGCTCCAGAGCTGCCGCTGCGCCTTCGCGGCGGGATCGAACGTCGCGATCACCATCCGGTCACCGGCCAGTTCGGTCGCCAGAATCTTTTTCGAGGAGCCGTTCCAGGCGATCGTCGTCACCGACGCTTTGAGGTTCGGCGTGACGTCGACCGCTTCGCCGCCCGACGCCGGCACGACGTAGACGTCGCGCGCGGTGCACGTGGATGCGAGCCGTGCTCGCCGGTATCGCGAGCACGCCGGCGATCGCCTTGTAGTCGAGCCCGTGCACGCCGCGCAGGACGAGCGCGGCGCGATGATCCTTCGGCAGCGCCCGCACCGCGCGCAGCACGTCGTTCGCGCGCTCGCGCGCGACGACGACGTCGGCCGGCGAGGGTTCTACCCCGCGCGGCTCGCTCGCGAGGGGCGCCACGCGCGCGCGCCGCTGCAGCTCGTTGACGGCCGTGTTGCGAACGATGCGCAGGAACCACGGGCGGAACGGACGCGTGCCGTCGAAGCGCGGCGCCGCGCGCCAGGCCCGGTACGCCGCCTCCTGAACGGCCTCTTCGGCGGCGTCGAAGTCGTGCAGCACACCGCGCGCGACGGCGAACGCGCAGCGCGTGCAGCGAACGAGCTCCTCGGAGAAGACCTCTTCAGCGCTGCGCTGCGCCGAAGCATAGGAAAGTACAAGCAAGGCTGGACGCCTCCTCGGAAATCGGATGCCGATAGTGTAAGGTACACCTGACGCAGATGTCAAGTAAACCTTACTTCAGGGAACCGCCCGCCTGCGCATGGAAGCCGCCCACGTCCGCCGCCGAAAGGAGCCCTCCGGATGCGCGTTCACCTGGCCGCCGTTCTCGCCGTTGTTCTCACTGCCGGCGCGCTTATGATTCCGGCTTCGGCGCGTGCGAGCGGTGAAGGGCAGTTCCGCACCCCGTCGGGCAACATCGGCTGCGCGTATTACGAACGCGTGCTGCGCTGCGACGTGCGCGACGGCGTCAGACCGCTTCCGCCGCAGCCGGCGAGCTGCCAGCTCGACTGGGGGCAAGGATTCTGGCTGCACGAGCACGGCGCCGCGCACATCGTCTGCGCCGGCGACACCGCACTGAACCCGACCGCCTCGGTCGTCCGCTACGGAACGACCTGGCAGGGCGGCCGAATCAGCTGCACCTCGAGCCCGAGCGGCCTGCGCTGCACGAACGCCGACCGCCACGGTTTCTTCCTATCCCGAGGCGAAGCGTACAGGTTCTGACCGGTCCTCCGCACCAGCCTGAAATGTCCGCGAGTCTCCATGTGTTCAGTAAGATTAGCCCGCCGCCCGTTCTGAAGCCTCCGTCAAGAGGGCTACGACTCGCGCGACGATCGCTCTAACGCTCTCCTTGTAGGAATCAAGCCAACTCACGCACTCGCAGGGTACCGACGCCGCCGCGCACACGCCGATGGAAGCGAATTTCAACATCGAGACCAAGGTGACAGAGAACGTCGAGCAAGCGCTCTTGCGAGTAGCGCTCGCTCTTGCCTCGGGCGATGTTAGAGATATCGGATTGGCTCATCCCAACATGCTCCGCCGCTTGCCGTTGCGTCAACTGCTGGCGCTGAATCTCGCGATTGATCGTATGCATGAGATCGGCCTTGACGAGCAGTTCGTCGGCGTTCCCTAAGCCGAGATCGGCGAAAACGTTCCCGCTGCTCGCCTCGAATCCGCTTCTGGGTATGCTACGTTTGCGTGTCATGGTGCTCCCGAGCGGACTTGAGGCGGTTTCGAATGCGGTTCAGATCGGAACGAGGCGTCGCGATTCCCGTCTTCGACTTTTTCTGAATTGCGTCGAGGACGTAGACTGCTTCGCCGACGGCGGTCGTATAGAACACTCGAAACGTACTCCGCCCCGTGTCGTCGTCAGCGGTGATCTCGAAGACGTCCCGAAGGTCGCCGCTCATCCGAGAAGCGTCCTGCGCGCAGCCGCCTTCCTGCGCCACGCGAAGCGCGTATCCAACGGTTCGCCGAACCTCGGGCGGCATGTGTTGTAGGTCCTTTCGCGACGAGGCCCACCAGATGAGGCCCCTGTCTGACGAGCTCATCCCGAGTATAGCAGTTCTGCTATGTTTGTAAATGCCGGCCCGGTTGCTCGGCTCACGGGTTCCATGCCCGAAGCGGTGCCCGGTTGCTGGATCGCTTAGGGATCGCGCCGCAGCGGCGGCGTGCCGGAGGCGCCGGAGCTTTACATTCAGAAGGGGAACCGGTCCATGTCGCGGGCCCATTCCCTTCCATCGTTTTATGAGGCGGACTCCCGGTGAGCACCCAGACCGACGCCGCGAGCGGCGTCCATCCCGGTCCGACCTGTGGCCCCGTCGCCGGTTCCAGGGAAGCCGACGCCCGCTGGTCCCCCTACCGCCGCCGGCCGGGGAATGCGTTCGACGACCTGTACGCTCGCCTGACCCCTGAGATAGCCCGGACGATCGGTCAGTACGAGCAGAAGCGCTCCGCGCTGATCCCGCTCGCTCAGCTCTTCCAAGACCATGAAGGGTTCGTCTCGGCCGACGCCATCGCGGCGATCGCCTACCACGTCGGCGAGACGCTCGCGACCGTCGAGTCGACGATCTCGTTCTACACGCTGCTGTACCGGAAGCCGGTCGGCAAGTACATCGTGCAGATCTGCCGGAATCTTTCGTGCATCCTGAACGGCGCGGAAGACATCATGGCGTACGCGCGCGAGCAGCTGGGCGTCGACCATCTTGAAACTACCACCGACGGCCTGATCTCGTACGAAGAAGTCGAGTGTCTGGCGGCGTGCGACCGCGCGCCGTGCGCGCAGGTGAACCTGGAGTTCGTCTACGATCTGACCCGCGAGTCGGTCGACGCGATGATCGCCGCGATCCGCGCCGGCAACTATCCGGTCAAGCCGCTCGCGCAGACGGTCGCTCCCGGCCGCACGTGGAAGGTCGAGCAGGACACGGGCCGCAAAGCGCCCGGCGCGACAAACGTCAGCAGCCCGAACAACGCCGGCGGGATCGGCGACCCGAGCGGGATCGCGATGTTCGACCTGATCGTCGGCCGGCCGAAGTACGAAGCGCGCTCGAACGAGCGGCTGGTGCGCGAGACGAACCTGCGCCCCGAGCTCTCCGAAAACGGGCATCACTGAGATGCCCGGCTTGATCACCCCCGTCCTCACCAAGGGGATCGGCGAGCTGAACCTGCGCGACCTCAAGGTCTATCAGGACCAAGGCGGTTACGAGCAGCTCCGCCGCGCCGTCACGCAGCTGACACCGAAAGAAGTCTCCGACATCTGCAGCGGCTCGAACCTGCGCGGCCGTGGCGGAGCGGGGTTTCCGACCGGGCGCAAGTGGGCGTTCTTGCCGCCCAACTCCAAGACGCGCTACATGGTGTGCAACTGCGACGAGGCCGAGCCCGGCACGTTCAAGGACCACATGCTCCTCGAAGAGACGCCGCACCAGATCATCGAAGGCATTCTGATCGGCTCGTACGCGATCGGCTGCGACCACGCGTACATCTACATTCGCGGCGAGTTCAAGCGCGGCTACGAGATCATGCGCGACGCCGTGCAGCAGGCGCGCGACGCCGGCTTCCTCGGCGAGAACGTGTTCGGCAGCGGCAAGCGGCTCGAGCTGACGATCCACCGCGGCGCCGGCGCGTACATCTGCGGCGAAGAGACCGGACTGCTGAACTCGCTTGAAGGAAAGCGTGGCGAGCCGCGGCTCAAGCCGCCGTTCCCCGCGGTGAAGGGACTCTACGGCGAGCCGACCGTCGTCAACAACGTCGAGACGCTCGCGTACCTGCCGTATATTCTGAAGAACGGCGCCGAGTGGTTCGCGAAGGCCGGTCCCGAGCGCTCGCCCGGCTTCAAGGTCGTCTCGATCTCCGGTCACGTCGTGAAGCCGGGCAACTACGAAGTCGCGATGGGGACGACGATCCGCCAGCTGATCTACGACTGCGCCGGCGGGTTGCGCCCGGGACGCACGTTCATGGGCGTGCAGCCCGGCGGCGGCTCGTCGGCGTGCCTGTTCGAAGAGCACCTCGATGTGCCGTACGACTTCGACTCCGTCACCAAGGCCGGCTCGATGCTCGGTTCCGGCGCGATGGTCGTCTTCGACGACACCACGGACTTCGTCAAGGCGTCGTACGCGCTGATCCGGTTCTTCTCGCACGAGTCGTGCGGACAGTGCACGCCGTGCCGTGAAGGCGGCCACTGGATCCAGCGGACGCTGGAGCGCATCCTCGCCGGCGGCGGGGTCGACTCCGACGTCGACGTGATCAAGTCCGCCGCACACCAGCTCACTGGGCTGAACCTGTGCGCGCTGGGCGACTCGATCGAACCGTTCCTGGCTTCGGTGATCACCCGCTTCGAAGACCAGTTCCGCGCCTACGTCCGCCGCAACGGCGCCGCGCAGGCGGCGAGCCGATAATGTCGGCCACCGTTCCGCAGACCGATCTCGTCACGCTGAGCATCGACGGCGTCGAGGTGCGCGTCCCGAAGGGCACGCTCCTCGTCGAAGCGGCGAAGACGATCCACACCGACATCCCCGTTTACTGCTATCACGAGAAGCTCGGACCGGCCGGCTTGTGCCGCATCTGCCTGGTCGAGATCGACGGGATGCCGAAGCTGCAGATCGCGTGCAACACGCCGGTCGCCGAAGGGATGAAGGTCGCCACCCGCGGCCCGCGCGTCGACGAGGGACGGCGCGCGATCCTCGAGTTCTTCTTGCTGAACCACCCGCTGGACTGCCCGATCTGCGACAAGGGCGGCGAGTGCGATCTCCAGGACTACGCGATGGCGTGGGGCCCCGGCAGCTCGCGCATGCTCGAGCCGAAAACGCCGAAGCCGAAGGCCGTCGACCTCGGCCCGACGATCGTGCTCGACGAGGAGCGCTGCATCGTCTGCCAGCGCTGCGTGCGCTTCGACCAGATCATCAGCCGCGAGGACCAGCTGCGCACCGACGACCGCGGCGCGCACACGATCATCGCGACCGCGACCGGCAAGCCGTACGCCGGTGACTTCACCGGGAACGTCACCGAGCTATGCCCGGTCGGCGCGCTGACCTCGAAGACGTACCGCTTCAAGTCGCGCCCGTGGGACAATCACCGCACGACGACCACCTGCACGCAGTGCAGCGTCGGCTGTCAGATGCACGTCGACGAGCGCGGCGACGAGCTGCTGCGCACGATGAGCGTCACCGAGGACGACGCGATCTCCGACGCCTGGCTGTGCGACCGCGGCCGCTACAACATCGGCTTCGTGGGCGACGACCGGCGGCTCACGATGCCGCTGCTCAAGCAGGATGGCGCCTGGGTACAGATCGGCTGGGACGACGCGATCGAGCTGTGGGCCGGCGAGCTGAAGAAGGCCGGCGCGAACGCCGGCGTGCTCGGCGGCGGCCGGCTGCTCAACGAAGAGGCGTACCTCGCTGCGCACCTCTTCCGCGCGCTCGGGATCGAGCACGTCGACCACCGCGCCGGCGCGCAGACCGTCGTGCACCACGAGAGCTTCGCCAACCACGCCGACCTCGAGACCGCAGACACGATCGTCACGCTGGGGCGCCCGCCCTCGCAGCTCGCGCCCGTGCTCGACCTGCGCATCCGCAAAGCGGTCTCACGCCGCGGCGCGCGCTTGATCTCGGTCGGCGACCACGCGGCGAACAGCTTCGTCCCCGAGACGCGCGTAACAACGGCCGACGAGCTCCGCGCGGCGCTCGGCGCGAATCCCGGCAAGGTTGCAATCGTTTGGGACGGCGTCATGATACCGGACGGTCCAACGCTGACCGCGCCGCTGCACGACCACCCCGACGCGCTTCGCTACGTCTTGCCCGAAGAGCCGAACGGCCGCGGCGCCGACGCGCTCGGACTCCGCCCGCGCAGCGGCGGGATGAACGCGCGCGCGATGCTGGAAGCGGCGCGCGACGGCAAGCTCGGCGTGCTGACGATCCTGGGCGTGAACCCGGTGCTGCGCTTCCCCGACCGGGCGCTGGTCGAAGCGGCGCTGCGCGCGACACCGTTCGTGGTCGTCACCGATCTCTTCCTCACCGAGACCGCGGAATTCGCGAACCTCGTCCTGCCGGTGTGCAGCGCGTTCGAGAAGACCGGCACGACGACCGACCTCGCCGGCGACGTGCTGCCGGTGGTCGGCTTGGTGCGCGCGCCCGAAGGCGTCTTCGCCGACGGCGACGCGCTCGTGCTGCTCGCGGAAGCGCTCGAGATCGAGCTCCCGCCGGTCGCCGAGATCGAGCGGCGCGTGCGCGAGCTCGTGCGCACGCCGCCGGCGTTCGCGCCCGACGCGAGCGCGCCGCCCGCGTCCCCGCCTGCCGGCGAAGGCGAGCTGCGCGTGATCCGCGAGACGACGATCTTCACCGGCGGCGGAACGCTCGCGTTCGACGCGCGGCTTGCCGCGCTGCGCACGCAGCCGCGCGCGAAGCTCCACCCCGAGACGGCGCGCGCGCTCGGCCTTGCGCCGGGCGATCTGGTGAATGCGGGCGCGAACGGCGCCGAGCTGCGCGATCTCGCCGTCATCGTCGACGAGAAGGTTCCGGCCGGCGCGGTCGCGCTGGTCGACGGGATCCCCGCGGCGCCGCTGAACGCGCTCGGCGGCGCGCACTTCGTTCGGCTCGAAAAGGCGCTGGTGAACGCGTGAGCTCCGTCCCGATCTGGCTGATCGTGCTGATCAAAGCCGTCATCGTGCTGTTCGTCGTCATCACGACGTTCGCGTACGCGATGCTGTTCGAGCGCAAGGTGATGGGCTGGATGCAGCTCCGCCCCGGCCCCAACCGCGTCGGGCCGTGGGGGCTGCTGCAGCCGGCCGCCGACGCGGTCAAGATGATGTTCAAGGAAGACCTCACCCCCGAGACGGCCGACCCGCTGATCTACCGCATCGCGCCGTTCATCTCGCTGATCTGCGCGATGGGCGTGTTCGCGATCATCCCGTTCTCCGCCAACCCGGACGGCACGCTGTGGTCGGTCGGGAACGTCAACGCCGGGATCCTGTTCGTCTTCGCGCTCTCTTCGATCGGCGTCTACGGCATCTCGCTCGCGGGCTGGTCGTCGGGCTCGAAGTTCCCGCTGCTCGGCTCGGTCCGCTCGACCGCGCAGATGATCTCCTACGAGCTTTCGATGTCGATGTCGGTGATCGGCGTGCTGATCCTGGCCGGCTCGACCGCGCTCGGCGACATTGTCAACGCGCAGCTGCGGCTGTGGTTCGTCATCCCGCAGATCGTCGGTTTCTGCATCTATTTGATCACGGCGGTCGCCGAGACGAACCGCGCGCCGTTCGACCTGGTCGAAGCCGAGACCGAGCTGGTCGGCGGCTTCCACACCGAGTACTCGGGCTTGCGCTTCGGACTGTTCTTCATCGCCGAGTACCTCAACATGATCACGGTCTCGTGCCTGGCGACGCTGCTGTTCCTGGGCGGCTGGAACTCGCCGATTCCGGGACTTCCCTCGGGCGGCTTGATCGGTCTCTTGTGGTTCCTCATCAAAGCCGCGCTGTTCTTGTTCTTCTACATCTGGTTGCGCTCGACGCTGCCGCGCTTCCGCTACGACCGCCTGATGGACTTCGGCTGGAAGGTGCTGCTCCCGGTCTCGACCCTCAACTTGATTCTGACGGCGGTCGCCGTCGCGGTGTGGCCAAACCATGCGTAAGAACCTCTTCAACGTCGGCGCGCTGGTGCGCGGCTTCACCACCACGTTCAGCTACATGTTCAAGCGGATGCCGACGGTGCAGTACCCGTCGGTGAAGAAGCAGCACGCGCCGCGCTTCCACGGCTTGCACGAGCTGCGCCGCTACGGCGACGGAAAGGAGCGCTGCATCGGCTGCGAGCTGTGCGCGATCGCCTGCCCGGCGAACGCGATCACCGTGATCGGCGCCGAGAACTCGCCCGCAGACCGCCGTTCGCCCGGCGAGCGCTTCGCATCGCGCTACGAGATCGACGAATTGCGCTGCATCTTCTGCGGGCTGTGCGAAGAGGCGTGCCCGACCGACGCGATCGTGCTGACGCCGCGCTTCGAGATGGCCGACTACCGCCGCGGCGCCTTCGTGTACGCCAAGGACCGGCTGCTGGTTCCGCCCGAGGCCGGCGCCGGCACGCCGCCCGACGAGCGCCCCAACGGAATTCCCGCCGACCTCGGCAGCGTGTTCCGCACGAAGGACACGGTCGACATCGCGGAGGGCTACGAAGCGACGCATCGCGGGCAGGTGCTGAAAACGCAGCGCCAGGGCCTGACCCTGCGCGAAGGCCGAGGTGACGGCGCGTGATCGCGTTCTGGATTCTGGCGGTCGTCTTGATCGCGAGCGCGGTCTTCACCGTGAGCGCCAAGAAGCCGGTCTACTCGGTGCTCGGGCTGCTGGTGAACTTCGTCGCGCTCGCCGCGACGTATCTCATCCTGCAAGCCGAGTTTCTGGCCGTGATGCAGATCGTCGTCTACAGCGGCGCGATCCTGATCTTGTTCGTCTTCGTCATCGCGCTGCTCTCCAGCGGCGTGCGGCCGTTCTCGGTGGGTCCGAACCGGGCGCCGCGCATCGTGATCCCGGCGATCGTCTTCGCGCTGGTCGCGCTGGCGGCGATCACGGTCACCGCGCTGCGCGTTCCGATCGCCCAGCACGCCGCGGCGGTGACCGGGACGACCGGTGAGCCGGCCGCGTTCGGCAGCGTCGCCGACTTCGGCGCCGCGCTGTTCACCACGAACCTGCTGCCGTTCGAGGTCACCGCCTTCATCCTGATGGTCGCGGTCATCGGCGTCGTCCTGATCGCCGGCGACGAAGGTCCGGCCGGTACCCCGCGCCGCAAGAAGCGCCGCGCCGGCACCCGCGAGCCGATCGTCAAACCGGAGCCGCAGGCGCGATGACCGTCTCGCCCGAGAGCTATGTGGCGCTCAGCGCGGTGCTGTTCTTCATCGGCGTCGTCGGCGTGATCGCGCGGCGGAACCCCTTGATCATGCTGATGTCGATCGAGCTCTTGTTCAACGCCGCGAACCTCACGCTGGTGACGTACGCGCGCGCCTGGGCCAACAACGCCGGCCACGTCTTCGCCTTCCTCGTCATCACCGTCGCCGCCGCCGAAGCCGCGATCGGCCTCGCGATCGTCATGATGACCTTCCGCCGCTCGCCGCACGTCGACGTCGACGAAGTCGCGGCGCTCAAAGGCTGACGCTCGCGATGCTGCTCTATCTCGTCTGGCTCTTACCGCTCTTCGGCGCGGTGGTGCTGTGGGCGTTCGGGCCGCAGTTGAAGTCGTGGGGCGGGCCGATCGGCTCGGCGCTGATCGGCGTCGCGTTCGTCGCGACGCTCGTGCTCTGGCCCGACGGGACGGCACAAGGCGGATTGCACGTCCCGCTCGCCACCTGGCTCCCCGGCTGGGCGTTCGGGCTGCAGCTCGACCGGCTCTCGCTGATCTGGTCGCTGATCATCACCGGGGTCGGCTTCCTGATCCACGTCTACTCGATCGGCTACATGGACGGCGACCGCGCCTTCGCGCGCTTCTTCGCCTACATGAACTTCTTCGTCTTCGCGATGCTCACGCTGGTGCTCAGCGACAACGTGATCGGACTGCTCGTCGGCTGGGGCTTGGTCGGGCTCGCGTCCTACTTCCTGATCGGGTTCTGGTTCGAGCGGCCGTCGGCGGTCTCGGCGGCGCGCAAGGCGTTCGTGATGAACGTCGTCGGCGACGTCGGGATCATGTTCGCGATCTTCCTGATCGTCGCCAAGATCGGCTCGATCGGGTACGCGGACCTGTTCACCCGCTTCGGCGCGGCGTTCACGCCGCACGAGCTGTTCCTGGTGTGCCTGGGGCTGTTCATCGGCTGCGCGGCGAAGTCGGCGCAGATTCCGCTCCACACCTGGCTCCCCGACGCGATGGAAGGCCCGACCCCCGTCTCGGCACTGATCCACGCGGCGACGATGGTGACCGCCGGCGTCTACCTGATCGCGCGCTTCGCGCCGCTGTGGTCGGCCTCGCCCGACGCACAGGAGCTGGTCGGCGTGATCGGCGGCTTGACCGCGCTCGCCGGGGCGATCCTCGGCTGCGCGCAGTGGGACATCAAACGGATTCTGGCCTACTCGACGATGTCGCAGATCGGCTACATGATCATGGGCGTCGGGATCGGCGCGTACGACGCCGGCGTGCTGCACTTTTTCACCCACGCGTTCTTCAAGGCGCAGCTGTTCCTGGGCGCCGGGATCGTGATCCACGCGCTCGCCGACGAGCAGGACGTGCGCCGCATGGGCGGGCTGCGCAAACAGCTGCCGTTCGCGTTCGCCGCGATGCTGGTCGGCGTGCTGGCGATCTGCGGCGTTCCCGGTTTTAGCGGGTTCTTCTCGAAGGACGCCGTCGTCTACGGCGCGCTGGCGAGCGGGCATCCGTGGCTCTATGCGGTCGGCGTGATCACCGCGGGGATCACCGCGTACTACATGTTCCGGCTGCTGTTCGTCACGTTCTTCGGGCAGTACCGCGGCGAGGTCGATCCCTCGGACCTCGGCCTGCGCCATCCGGAGCTGGCCGGAACGGCGGCGAGCTCGGGACACCATGCGGAAGAAGAAGAGCCGCACCACCACGCGCCGTCGTGGCTCATGTCGATCCCGGTCGGGATCCTGATCGTGCCGTCGGTGCTGATCGGCTGGCTCGACTACGGACCGAACGCGCCGTGGAAGCAGTTCTTCGCCGGCTTCTTCCCGCGCGTCCCGGAGGCGGCGAACGTTCCGCTCTCGGAGATCGTCTCGACGGCGCTCGTGTTCGTCGTCGTCGTGATCGGGTTCGCGGTCGCGTACTGGCGCTACGGCGCGCCGGCCGCGCTGCGCGAATCGGTCGCGCGGCTGCGCGCGGAGACGGTGCGCATGCCGGGCGTCTTGGTGAACGCGTACTACTTCGACGCGGCGTACGAGATGCTGCTCGTCCGTCCGGCGTACGCGCTCGGCCGGCTGATCGGCACCGTGCTCGACCCGCACGTCCTCGATGCGGGCGTGCGCGAAGCCGGCTGGACGGCGCAGTGGCTCGGCCACCTGTTCCGCAGCTTCCAGACCGGGCTGGTGCGCGTCTACGCGCTCTCGCTCGCGCTCGGGGTCGCGTGCTTCGTCGTCTACTACGCGCTCGCGTTCGGAGCCGGCCGATGACGGTCACCGCCCTCGTCCTCGGTCCGGTCGTCGTCGGCTTTCTGCTGTACGCGATCCCGCGCGCGAACGGCAACGCGGCGCGCCTCGCAGCGGCCGCGGTCGCCGCGCTGAGCTTCGTGCTCGCGCTCGCCGACGCGCACGCTCCGGATGCCTCGCTGCGCTGGCTCTCGCGCCCGTTCGAAGCGTATTTCCACCTCGGCTTCGGCCCGGTATCGTACTGGATCGTGCTGCTGCTCTCGCTGTGCACGTTCGGCGGCGCGCTGGCGCTCGAAGGCCCGCGCGCGCGCGACCTCGCCGCGCAGCTGCTGATCCTGCAAGGCGCGATGAACGGCGTCTTCCTCACCAAAGACCTGCTGCTGTTCGCGCTGTTCTGGGATCTGATGCTGATCCCGGTCTTTCTGGTCTTGATCGAGAGCGGGCCGTACGCGCGCGCCGCATGGAAGTACCTGATCTACAACCTCGCCGGCGGGCTCGCGCTCTTGCTCGCGACCGCGGCGTTCGGCGTGCTGGCCGGCACGACCGACGTGATCGGCAACCCGAGCGCGCACGTCGCGATCGGCATCTCGTGGGGGCTGTGGATCTTCGCCGGGTTCGCGCTCGCGTTTCTGATCAAGACGCCGGTCTTTCCGTTCCACACCTGGATGCCGGACACGTACGCCGACTTACCGGCGCCGTTCGCCGCGGTCGTCTCGGCGGTGCAGTCGAAGGCGGGGCTGTACGGTTTCCTGGTGATCGGGATCCCGTTTCTCGCGCCCGAAATGGCGCGCGCGCAGCCGATCATGATGGTGCTGGGCTCGATCGCGCTCATCTACGGCGCGCTGGCCGCGCTCTCCGAGCGCGACGCGAAGCGGATCGTCGCCTACAGCTCGCTCTCGCACCTCGGCTTGATCCTGCTCGCCGTGTTCAGCGGCTCCTCGCTCGCGTTCGCGGGCGCGGTCGTCTACATCGTCGCGCACGGGCTGTTCAGCGCCGCGCTCTTCCTCACGCTCGGCGCGGTCGAGCTGCGCGAGGAGACGCGCGACCTGGCCCGGCTGGGCGGGCTCGGCGCGCGCAACCCGAAGCTCGCCGGCGCGCTGACGCTCGGCGCGCTCGCCGCGCTCGGACTCCCCGGGCTGGCCGGCTTCAGCGGCGAGATCCTCATCCTCACCGGTTTGTTCAAAGCCGGCTTCACCTGGCCGGCGATCGTGGCGCTGGTCGCGATCGTGCTCGCGTCGGCGTACATGCTGCGCATGTTCCAGGCGATCATGCACGGCCCGGACGTCCCCGATCTGCCGGAACGGCGTGACCTGACGTGGATCGAAGGGCTCGCGCTCGCGCCGCTCGTCGCCGCGTTCGTCTACCTCGGCGTCTACCCGGCGCAGGTGATCGCGCTCGCCGCCGACGCGGCGCGCGCGGCCGCGCCGGCCGCCGTCACCTCGAGCACCAACACCACCGCGGAGCAGTCGCGTGCCGTCGTCGTTCGCTAGCTATCCCACCGGCGCGGACTACGGCGCGCTGCTCCCCGCGTTCGTCGTCGCGCTCGCACCGCTGCTGATCCTGTTCGTCGACTTGTTCTACCGCGAGCGCGGGCCGTGGCGCCGCACCGTCGCGGTCGGGATCGCGATCGTGTGGCTGATCGTCGCCGGCGCGCTCGAAGCCTCGCAGTACCCGCACGACTACGCCGCGTTCGGCGGCGCGTTCGTGCAGGGCGGCTTCTCGATCGTGTTCAGCGAGATCGTCATCTTGGCGACCGTCGTCACGCTGCTGCTCTCGCTCGGCGTCGGCCGCGACGATCAGGTCGCCGGCACGACCGCGCTGGTGCTGTGGAGCGCGTGCGGCGCGCTGCTGATGGCCGGCGCGTCGAACCTGATGATCGTGTTCCTCGGCCTGGAGCTGCTCTCGCTCGCGCTGTACTGCCTGTGCGCGATGTCGCCGCGGCAAACCGCGCGCGAGTCGGCGCTGAAGTACCTGATCCTCTCGTCGATGGCGTCGGGCTTTTTGCTGTACGGCTCGGCGCTGCTGTTCGGCGCCACCGGCTCGGTCGCGTTCGCCGCGCTGGCGTCGGCGCAGCTGTCTCCGCTGCTCGCGCTCGGTGCGGGATTGTTCCTGGTCGGGCTCGCGTTCAAGCTCAGCCTCGTTCCGTTCCACGTCTGGACGCCGGACGTCTACGAAGGCGCGCCGCTCCCCGTCACCGCGTTCATGTCGGTCGTCACCAAGGCCGGCACGCTGGCCGTGTTGGCGCGCTTCGCGTACGCCGCGCTGCCGAGCGGGCACGCCGCCGCGATCCTGTGGCCGCTGTGGGTGCTCGCCGCGCTCTCGATGCTGATCGGAAACCTCGCCGCGCTCGCGCAGACCGACATGAAGCGGCTGCTCGCGTACTCCGGGATCGCGCAGGTCGGCTACATCGTCACCGCGTTCGCGGGAACGAGCACGCTGGGCTTGCGCTACGCGCTGCTCTACCTCGCCGGCTACACGTTCATGAACTTGGGCGCGTTCGCGGTCGTCGCGCTGATGGCGCGCGAGGGCGACGCGGTCGTCGGCTTGCCGCGCTTCGCCGGGCTCGCGCACCGCCGCCCGTGGCTCGCCGCCGCGATGACGTTGTTCCTGATCGGTCTGGCCGGCTTGCCGCCGACGATCGGCTTCACCGGAAAAATCTTGATCCTCGCCGCGAGCGTCGGTGCGGGCTATGCCTGGCTCGGCGGCGTGCTGATCGTCGGCACCGCGATCTCGGCGTACGTCTACTTCAAGATCGTGCGCGCGATGTTCGTGCGGGTCGATGCGGCCCACGTGCGCGACGAGCGTTCGCGCAACCCGCTCCCGTGGGTCGTCGTCGGCGTCTGCGCCGTGGCGACGTTCGCGCTCGGCCTCGTCCCGCTCACGCCCTCGAACGTTCTTCCGCTCGTCAAGTGAGCGTGCGCGAAGCGCGCGCCGCGGACGAGGAGTTCGTCCTCGGCTTGGTGCCGCGCTTCGTCGAGCACGGCGCCGCCGACGGGCATGCGCCGCAGACGGTGATCGAAGGAACCTCGCGCGTGTTGCGGACTGCGCTGCAGGAGCAGCGGCCGGACGAGTTGTTCCTGATCGCCGAGGACGAGCGCGGGGAGCGCACCGGATTCGTCTATGCGGTGACGGCGCGCGACTTCTTCACCGGCGAGGAGTACGCGCACGTCTCCGAGATCGCGGTCGCCCGCAGCGGCGGCGGGACGGGCGCCGCGCTGATGGACGCCGTCGACCGCTGGGCGCGCGAGCGCGGCTACCGGATGCTGAGCCTCAACGTCGTCGGCGGCAACGAGGCCGCGCGGAGATTTTACGAGCGCCGCGGCTACGCGCTCGGCCACCAGCACTTCGTGAAACGCTTGTAGCGTTGACTTCGCGTCAGACGCCGACGGGGCGGGGACGGCGGTTGGCCAGGGCGAGCTCGGCGGCGGCGATGGTGAGGGGGTCGTTCGGGTCGAGAAACCGCCCGATGACGGTGAAGTGGTTGTCGTCGGGCGTGTCTTCGTACGAGGTGGCGCAGCGCAGCGCGCGCCACGCCTCGGCGAAGTCGAGGCCCTGTTCCTTGAACGCCTGCGGCTCGCGCGCGCCGGCGCGCGCGACGACCGCCGTCGGCGCGGCGGGCCGGAGCAGCGTCGGGCTCAGCGCGGCGGCGCGCGCGTGGTCCATCCGCAGCCACTCCTTCGCATACGTCAGCGCGACGGTGCGCAGGTCGTGCAGCCCGCTCACGGTCACCACCCCGGCGACCGGCGCGTCGACCGCGCACATCGCGGCCAGGTGCCCGCCGGCGGAGTGGCCGCCGACCACGATGCGCGAGGGATCGGCGCCGTGCTGCTTCGCGTTCGCGCGCAGCCAGCTCAGCGCGCGCTGGGCCTGCGCGACGATCTCTTCGAGGGTGAGCTTCGGCGCGAGGCCGTAGTTCACGATCGCCGTCGCGATCCCGTGCGGTGCGAGGCCCCGCGCGACGAACGTGTTGTCGTCCTTGTGCAAGCCGCGCCAGTAGCCGCCGTGAAACCACACGAACAGCGGCGCGCCGGTGTGCGGCACGACGAGGTCGAGCGTCTCGTCGTCCGAGGGCCCGTAGCGCAGGTCGCGCGCGTGCAGCCGCGTCGCCCGCAGCTCGTCGCTCCACTCCCGCCAGCGCCGGAAGTAGAAGCCGGGATCCGGGACCGTCGCGAGCGCGTCGTACGGATCGCTCATTGCGGCACCGCTCCGAACTGCAAAAAGCGAACTTGTCCCGCCTCGTTCCAGCCGACGACCTGCTCGATCACCGGCGCCTTGGCGAGCTCGATGCGAAAGACGTACAGCGTGATCGGCCCCTGCGTGATCTTCCGGACCTGGGTGAAGCTCTTCACCTCGCCCAGGCTGCGCAGCTCGACCGACGCGCGCGCCAGCTCGGCGTCGGTGATCCGGCCGTTCATGTCGGCGGTGTACTGGGTGCGGTCGATCTTCCCGGCGCGGTTCGCCTCGAAGACGGCGCGCGCGCGGGCAGTGATCTCAGGCGTCGGGCCGGTGGCGAGCGGCGGCGGCGCCTGCGGCTCGTCGGTCGCCGCCGGCGCGGGCGAGGCCTGGTCGCGCGCGGCCGGCTCGGCGCGCGCGAACACGCGCGCCCCCGGCAGGAACGGCAGAACGTCGTGCGCGCGCGGCGCGCTGGGGTGCGGCGCGGCCGCGAGCAGAGGGACGGCGAGCCCGCTCAGGAGCGCGCCGCCGAGGAGACGCCGCACGATCATGCGCCCGCCCATTCCACCTCGGCCGGCTGAAGCCCCCCGTTGCGTGAAAGCGCGATCAACAGGCGGCCTTCGAGTTCGCAGTCCATCGTCTCGAACGCGCCATCCGTTGCGCCCGGATCATGAAGCCACGAGACACCGGCCACCGCCGCGGCGGATGCATTCCGTGCTTCTATCAAGACGCGCGAGACCGAGCGGTTCGCGTGGACGTCGTGGGCCAACAAGGCTCGGTCGCTCGTGAGCCATAGCATGAGCTCCGCAGCCGTGCGCGCGCGGGCGACGATTTCCGCCTCGCGCAAATTCTGTTTCCGCAAGCTTCGCAGCAAGCGCTTCGACCGGCGGTCGCGCTGGTCGCGCTGCCCGCTCCTGAGTCCGTTGACGGTTGTCACGGCCGCCTCAACGATACCGTACACGCAAAGGAAAAAAATTATCGCCGCTGCGACGTCGCGGAGCCCCGCTGCCAAGAGCGTCTTTGTTCCGAGCTTTATTGTGATTGAGACCAAACCAAGCAGCAGAGTCAGGATGCCGATGATAAAATAGACCGCCTTGCGCGGTACTTGGATCATGCGTCGATACGAGGTGAATGCACTGCGGAACGGCTGGCGTCCGAACTGTCGAACGAAAAAGAGGGAGAGTATTACCGCGGCGAATGCCGTATAGGCGGCAATCACGGCAAGGCCGACGATGAGTTCGACCGGAATCTCGCGAATCGTAATCCAAATGTACCCGGCCGGAATTCGCTGCGTGATACCTGATCCGAGACTGAACAGCATACAATTTATGAAGATCGCGGTCCCGACTGAGCTTTCAAGCGCTACGCGGCTGTGGGCATTGCTGAACAACTCCCGAGGAATCGGTAGCACGCGTGCGAGCCGGGCTAATGCGGCGGTGAAGGGACGAAACGGTGTGAGCAGTGCGCGCAGGATCAAGCTACGGCGGACGGCGTGATCCCCTTCGAGCCAGGCGGGAAGCCGTGCCGCGAGCGCTTCGATTCGCAGAATGTCCAAGCGGCTGCGCGCGACGAGGATTGCGTCGGCGAAGCCGCCTCGGATGCGGAGCGCCATGGCGGGCGGGACGTTTACCAAGAACGTCGCCTGCTCGGTGGCCACCTGCTGCATCAGCGGCGTTTGGCTGGCGAATGCGCTCACCAAGCGCTCGCGCAGGCGCGCCTGTGGCAACAGGCCGCCGACGCGCACGACGTTGATCCGGTCATAGTGGTCGCCGCCGTCCCAGCGTGGATCGAGAAACCGTTGCACGGCTTCGGCCAACCACGACGGGACATCGGCCATGTGCCGAGCAAGGCCGTCCTGCAGGAGCTCCAAGAGCGGTACGGCGGGCTCATCGTCCCACTGAAAGTAGCCGAGCGGGAAATCGACTCCGAGCTCCGGGCTGATCGGGTGTGATTTTTGCGCGGCTGCGCGCTCGTCGAGCAGGTCGCGGGCCGCGCGCAGAAACGGTTCGGTGACGGCAAGCTTCTGCGACTGCAGGAGAGTCGCCGCGTACTCACGCCACACTGATCGGCCCATCAACTCGCGGGGAACCACATATCGCGGATGGTCCACGATATGCTGGACGAGGAGCGTTTCCTGATAACGACGATGCGCGAACGCGAACCGTTCGGTGCTCCGCGTTTCGGCGTTTGTGTCCAACGTCAATATCTTGACGCCGACGAGCGCAGTAAGGATACTCTCCGCGCGCTGTTCCGGAATGCCGGCAGCGTCAAGCGCCCTGACGAGGGCCTCGCGAGTCATCACGAGCGGCGCACTGCCGAACGCCACTGCGACTTTCACCGCGTCGTCGAGCAATAGTTCGGGAGGTAGGCTGAGGCGTTCGGGTTCGTCTTTGCCGCGTTTCGCCAACTCGGCGAGGTGCTCAGCGACGAGACTGAAATCGTCGTCCAGCGCTTTTTCGTGCTTGTCGACGTAGTCGCACAGCAGCGAGAGCAAGAACGGGTTCGAGCCGATCGACTTCTCGCCGCGAACAAAGCTCGCACGTAAGGCGAGGTACCGCCGCACGGTGTCCCGTTTCGTCGAGTTCAGGCCTGATTTTGCGATCAGCTTATCTTGTCGCCGTGGGCTCAGTTCCTTGATGGCGAGCTTCAACCACGGAAGTCTAGCGGGGCCATTGAACTGACGCGAGGCGACGATCCCGCGGCAACCGGTGCCGGCGAAGAGTTGGCGAATCGCTTCGCAATATCGTGCGATTGCGCCCTCACTTCGCTCGGCGCGTAAGATCTCCGGAATCTCATCGAACGAGTCGAGCAAGAAAAACCACCTGCTCCGCCGAGCATAATCGTCCCAGTTGTCGCGAACGAAGGCGGCGTTTTCGTCGTACCCCGACCGTACGCTGTCGATGACGAAGCGCTTCAAGTACTCGCCGTCGATCTTCGCGGACGGGTCGAGCGGCAAATCGCGAAGGTTGACGTACAGCGGTATCTTCGCGTTACGATCCGGCCTCGTCGCAGCGCTGGTCGCGTAATGCTTCGCGAGGACGCGGAGCGCGACGCTCTTGCCGCTTCCCGGCTCGCCTTCGAGTACGCATACCCGCCGCATTTTTTCGACAGCCGCGATGAGGGACGTGACGCGCCGTAGCGGCCGGTGTGTCACCTCGCTGCCTGCACCGTCCCTCTGGCTCTCGGGGACCAACACTTCGGCCTCTAGATCGGTAAAGCGCTGGTCGTCCCAGTTTTCGTCGTTCGAGATCCCAGCGAAGCGATCCAACTGCGCTTTGCAGAAGAGCCTGCAGCGCACCAAATCGGCCGCCGCCTCGGGTGCGCGATGCTTCGGCTTCCCGATCCCGAGCCGCTTCAGCAGCCAGGCGGCGCCCGCGTAGGCACCCAGGTAGTGCCCAACGACGGCGAGCACGCCGAACAACGCGACGCCGAACGCCGCCAACCACCATCGCAGTTCAGGACAAGGCCGTCCTGAGAAACATTCGTTGGCGGCGCGCACCAGGTTTGAGAATTCGTCACCCGATGACATCGTCTGAGGCCTCCGTTTCACGAAAGCTTCAGACTTTTCCGCTAGACCCTTGGACTACGGATGGGTCATGTTGGCCGGCACGACGTACTTGTCGAAGTCCTCGGCGTTCACGTAGCCGAGGGACAGCGCCGCGTCTTTGAGCGTCGTTCCTTCGTGATGCGCCTTCTTCGCGATCTCCGCCGCCTTGTCGTAGCCGATCTTCGGCGTGAGCGCGGTGACCGTCATCAGCGACTCGCCGAGATACTTCGCGATCACCGGCTCGTTCGCGCGGAGCCCTTCGACCGCGTGCTCGCGGAACATGGTGCACGCGTCTTGCAGCAGCCGGCACGAGTGCAGGAAGTTGTAGATCATCACCGGGTTGAAGACGTTGAGCTCGAAGTTGCCTTGCGAGCCGCCGAACCCGATCGCGACGTCGTTGCCGAACACTTGCACGCACACCATCGTCAGCGCTTCGGACTGCGTCGGGTTCACTTTGCCCGGCATGATCGAGGAGCCGGGCTCGTTCTCCGGCAGAATCAGCTCGCCGATCCCGGCGCGCGGCCCGGAGGCGAGCCAGCGCACGTCGTTCGCGATCTTCATCAGCGAGGCGGCGAGGGTCTTGAGCGCGCCCGACGCGGCGACGACTTCGTCGTGCGAGGCCAGCGCGGCAAACTTGTTGGGATGCGAGCGGAACGGCAGCCCCGTCAGCTCGGCGATCTTCTTCGCGGCGCGATCCGCGAACTCGGGATGCGCGTTCAATCCCGTGCCGACGGCGGTTCCGCCGATCGCAAGATCGTACAAATCGTCGAGCGCGAAGCGCAGCCGCTTCAGATCCCGGTCCAGCTGGCTGACGTAGCCGGAGAACTCCTGGCCCAGCGTCAGCGGCGTCGCGTCCTGCAAGTGCGTGCGGCCGACCTTGACGACGTCCTGCCACTCCTTCGCCTTCGCGTCGAGGGCGTCGCGGAGCTGCTCGACCGCGGGGAGCAGCGCGATCATCGCCTCGGCCGCCGCCATGTGCATCGCGGTCGGGAACGTGTCGTTCGAGGACTGCGACATGTTGACGTGGTCGTTGGGGTGGATCGGCTTCTTCGAACCCATCTCGCCGCCGGCGATCTCGATCGCGCGGTTCGAGATCACCTCGTTGACGTTCATGTTCGTCTGCGTGCCGGAGCCCGTCTGCCACACGCGCAGCGGGAAGTGGTCGGCGAGCTTCCCGGCGATCACCTCGTCGGCGGCCTGCGTGATCAGCTTCGTCTTTTCTTCGTCGAGCTTGCCGAGGTCGCGGTTGACGAGCGCGGCCGCTTTCTTGAGCACCGCCATCGCGCGGATGATCTCGCGCGGCATCACGTCGCGCGGCGTCGCGTCGTCGCCGATGTCGAAGTGGATCAGCGAGCGCGCCGACTGCGCGCCGTAGTACTTGTCGGCGGGGACGTCGATCTTCCCCATCGAGTCGCTCTCGGCGCGGCTGCGGCCGACGGAGCCGTTCGTCTGCGTGCTGGACATGGCACCGGGTTTCGGCGGGAGCGGCCCGGGGAACTCCGCGAGAAACGTCGCAGCGGCGCCCGCTCGGGAAGGGGTGGCGCCTTTTCCCGGCATTCCGCCGTCAGCTTTGGCACTAGGTCCTCCGCGCCGGTTCACTGTATACTTTAGGAGTCGTTCTCGCCCCGGAAGGAGCGTCTTCCATGCGTCTGCTGCGCACCATCGCCGTCGCCGCCGCCCTGCTCGCGGCTCAGGCCGGACCCGCGCTCGCCACCGAGACGACGCTCGTCCTGCCCGGAGGACCCCCGAAGAACGACCCGGCCGTCCTGGACGCGGCGCGCGCCAAGGTCGCCGCCGGCGACACGAAGGGCGCGATCGCCGGCCTCGCGCCGTACGTCGCCGACCACCCGCAGGACGTCGCCGCCGGGCGGCTGCTGGGCGACCTCTACTTCCGCGTCCCCGACTACGCCAAGGCCGAGAAGATCTGGAAGGCGCTGATCGCGTTCGACCCTAGCGACCGCGAGACGCACGGCCGCCTGGGCGCGCTCTACGCGGTTCAGGACCGCATCAACGAGTCGATGTCCGAGTTCCAGCTCAGCCTGCCGAACCGCGCCGGCTACGTGGGGCTGGTGATGATCCACAAGAAGGTCGGCGATCTCACCGACTACCTGGCCGGGTTGCGCACGGAGACCGAGCTGCACCCGTTCAACCTGCCCAAGTGGTCGGAGCTCGGCCAGGCCGAGCGCGCGCTGCACCACTACGCCGCCGCGCTCGACGCGTTCAACCACGTCGCCGGGATCCGCCCGCAGTCGTGCGCCGCGCGCGTCGACCTCGCCAACGCGCTGGTCGATCTGGGCCGCATCGATCCGGCGATCGTTCACCTCAAAGCGTGCATCGCCGTCGACCCGAGCTACTACGCCGCCGTGGTCAACCTGGGCGAAGCGTACCTCGAGAAGAGCGACCCCGTCACCGCGCGGCCGCTGCTCGACCGCGCGCTGGCGCTGCACCCGGAAGGCTCCGAAGCGCTCGTCGACATCGGTTACACCTACGACATGAAGGGCGACTGGAAGACCGCGGTCGGCTACTACAACCGCGCGATCCGCTCCGACCCGCTGCGTCCCGAAGCGTACATCGACCTCGGCTACGACTACAGCGAACAGCGGCTCTTCCCGCTCGCCGAGGCGGCGTACTTGAAAGGGCTCGCGGTCGCGCAGGACGACGGCCGGCTGCACTACATGCTCGCGGTCACCTACAACGTGCAAGGAAAGGTCGCGCTGGCGCGCGATCAGTACCGCTTCGCGATCAACTCCGACGAGCCGGTGATCGTGCGCCAAGCGGAGCACGAGCTCGCGCTGCTCCCGCCCAAGTAGAGCCGCCGCTGCCGCTGCAGAACCGCGTCACGCCGTTCGGCGAGATCGTCGCGCTCGCCGGACGCGGCACGCTCATGGGCAACCGCGGCGTGGTGCACGACGAAGCGCGGCGCATCGTGCGGCCGTGGCAGGTGCGGCGCTGGATCGCCTGCCGCACCGAGTTTCGCGGCCGCCGGCGCGAGGTGATGCCTCCGCGCCGCTGGACCGCGCTGTTCTTTCTCGACGAGGCGGCGGCGTTCGCGGCCGGACACCGTCCGTGCGCGGAGTGCCGCAACGCCGACTACCGGTGCTTCCGCGCGCTGTGGGAAGGCGTCCACGGCGGGCCGGGCGGCGCCGACGCGATCGACCGCGTGCTGCACGCGCAGCGGACCGACGGCCGCCGCAAGCGCACGTATCGTGCCCGGCTCGGCGCGCTCCCGGACGGCGCGTACGTCGCGCTCGACGGCGCGGCGTGGCTCGTCCAAGGCGCGGAACTGCTGGAGTGGACCGACCGCGGCTACGGGCGGCGCCGCGCGCGCCCGCCGGATCGCGCGGCCGACGTGCTGACCCCGCCCGGGATCGTCGCCGTGCTGGCCGCGGGCTACGGCGCCACCGTCCACCCGAGCGCCTATGCGACCGGGGAGTCTTCGGGTTAAGCGCGCTTCACAATCCCGTCGAAATTGAGCCAAATGGCTCATAGTGTAAACGGCCCAACAAGGGGCCGTTTTCTTTTTGCTACGGGCAAGGTTGCGCTCGACCGGCTGGTCGCGTTCCCTGCTAGTATCTCCGTCGGCCGCCCGGCGTCTGCTCGGTAGCGGCGTTCCGCACGTTTACCAGGAGCTTACAAATCAATGCGCAGCATCGCGGCGTCGTCGCTCGTCATCCTCGCGCTGATCCTGCCCGGGATCGCCTCCGCGAAGCCGAACGTCACGCTCAAGCTCACGGGCTCGGTGATCGCCAAAGCCGCCGACGGCAAGGTGACGCGCTCGCCCCTCGCGAGCGCCAAGCCGGGCGATCAGATCGAGTGGAACATCGTCGCGGTGAACGCCGGCGACACGCCGGCGATGAAGCTCGCCACCGTCGAGCGGGTGCAAGCCGGGACGGCGTACGTCGCCGGCTCGGCGCGCGGCAGCCACGCCCGCGTCGAGTTCTCGCTCGACGGCGGCCGAACGTGGTCGGCCGCACCGACCGTCGCCGTCAGGAACCCCGACGGCACGACGACGGTGAAGAAGGCCGATCCGTCGCTCTACAACGCACTTCGCTTCGTCTCCGACGGCGCGCTCGCGCCGAAAGGCTCCGACAGCTACTCCTACGAGGTCCGCATCAAATGAGGCGGGCCTTTGCGCTTTTCTCCACGGAAGGGAGATCCGGCTCGATGCACCCGCACGTGCGGACCCTGCTGCGCACCTGCGCAACACTGGTCGCGCCGCTCGCGGTCGGCTTGGTGATCGCCTCCGGGTCCCCCGCGCTTGCAAACGGCGGAACCTCGGCCGGCACGAACATCAGCAACACTGCCACCGCGACGTACTCCGACGGCACCAACAACTACAACTCGCAGTCGAACACCGTCACGACGACGGTTCAGAACGCGCCTGCGCTCTCGATCGCGCCGCCGCAAGGAACGCCGGGCTCGACCCCGGTCTCGCCGGCGCAGCAGGTGACCGACACCTACACGCTCACCAACCTCGGTAACGGCCCCGGTTTCTTCCAGCTCACCGGGGCGCTCGGCACGGCTGAAGGCGTGACGGCCGGCAACGGCACGTTCAACAACTTCATCGTGAACGTTCCGGGGCAGCCGCAGCAGACGTTCGCGACCGTCGCCGCCGTGAACAACTACCTCTCGACCGGAAACGCCGGCGGACCGTTCACGGTCCCGCAGGCCGTCGGCGCGCCGACCGCGGCGAACCAGATCACCGTCGGCGTGCAGTACACCGCGACGAACACCGCTAGCGGAACGATCACGACCAACCTCACGCCGACGATCACGCAGCCGGTCGCGGGCAGCGCGCCGGCCGTCACCTCGGCGAGCGTCGTCGGACAGTTCAACGACCCGGTGACGAACGACGCGCACATTGACGTGCAGAAGCTCGCCGTCGTCGGCGGGACGCCGGCGGCGCCGACGATCACGTACACCGTGCGCTTCAACGACGGCGGCGGGCGCGACGCGCAGCCGGTCGTGCGCAACGGCCTCCCGGCGGGCGCGGGGATCACCGGCGCGGGCTTGATCTTCACCGACCACGTCCCGCAGTTCCCGGCCGGAACGAACCTCACGCTGAACGGTACGCCGTCGTTCGTCACCCAGCCGGTCGGCGCGGCGTTCATCTACTCGACCGACGGCGTGACCTGGACGACCTCGAGCGCGGGCGCCGTCTACGTCGGCGTCTTCGTGCCGGCGAGCGCGCTGCACTCGCAAGGCGGCGCCTCGTTCGCCACCAACCCCGGCTCCTCGCAGAACAGCGTCACCGCCGCGCAGGCGCAGCTCGCCTTCACCTTCGTCGTCAACGGCTCGACCGCGAACGGCTCGGCGAACGCGAACGCGACGACGAACGTGGCGAACTCGCTGTGGGGCGACAACGCCGGCTACATCGAAGGCCCGGGCGTCACGCCGTTCACCACGCTGAACAGCGGCAACCCCGGCACGGGCGCGTCGAGCACCGCGATCGGGAACGCGAACGGCAACCTGACCGGCTCCGGTTTCGTCAACTCGGCGGCCGCGCCGGGCAGCTTCGGGCTCTTCAACGGCCCCAGCGGCTTCCCGCAGGCGACCGGCCAGAGCAGCAACAACGACGACTACACGGCGGCCACGTACATCCCGGCGACGTACAACGCCGGCGCGAACGGCGCGACGATCTCGGTGCCGGGCGCTTCGGCTGCGATCACCTTCACCAACACCGCGCAGAACACGTCGAACCAGGTCGACACCTTCAACCTGACGACGGTCGCGCTCGCCGCCGATCTGAGCGGCAACGCGCTGCCGGCCGGCTGGACCGTGACCTTCAAGAGCACGGGCCAAGCGGCGAGCGGCGGGTGCGCGGCGGTCTCCGCCGGCACCGTGATCACCTCGGTGTGCGTGCCGTCGGGCAGCTCGCAGAACTACCAGACGGTGATGACGCCGCCCGCCGGCGCGACGGTCTTCAACACGTTCGCGCCGTACGGCTCGGGCGTGAAGGCGACGTCGACCAACGACGTTTCGGGGAACACGAACAACACCACCAACGACGAGTTCTTCGTCGGCGGGTTCGTGAAGCTCTCGAAGCAGGTCGACGACGCGTCCGGTCAGCCGTGCGCGACCGCCTCCGTGTGGACGAACAACGCGACGACGGTGAACCCGGGCGACTGCCTGCGCTACACGGTCACCTACCTCAACGTCGCGCCGACCGGCGGGACGAACGACATCACGCTCAACGCGTCGAGTCTCGTCATCACCGAGGACGGCAACGCCTCGGGGAGCACGGGTGGCGTCGCGTACACCAACAACTGGGCGGCGAACTCGAACGGTCTCTTCGCGACCCCGGTCGATTCGACGGGCGGCACGCTCGGCGGATACAACCCGGGCCCCGGCGCGGCCGGCTCGTCCAAGTTCACCGACACCATTGCGTCGCTCGCGGCGGGTGCGTCGGGCAACGTGGTGTTCAAGATCCAGATCAAGTAACGGATCCGAATGCCGCCGGGCAAGCTCGCGCGCGTCCTGCGCACGACCGGTCTCATCGCGTCGCTGCTCGCATCTGCGGCGGCGGCCGGTGAGGCCGCTCCCGGCGGCACCAAGATCACCAACACCGCGACGGTGACCTACGCGGACGACCAAGGGCGAACGTTCACGGCGCAATCGAACGCCGTCTCCGTCTCGCTCGCGTCGGTCGCGGCGATCACCGTCACGCCGAAGGAGACGGCGGTCGACGCTTCGACGGAGGGCTACACCGCCGGGACGCCGCTGACCAGAACCTTCACGATCACCAACGGCGGGAACGTCGCCGACGCGTACACGATCGCGGCGGCGGCGAGCGGGGCCGGAACGCTCGTCTCGCTCGCGTTCGTGACGAGTGCCGGCAACGTTCCGATCACCCTCAACTCGACGGTGTCACCGGCGCTGCAGCCCGGCGAGTCGATCAAGGTGCAGCTCGTCATCACCACCACCGGCATCGCGGCCGGCACGACCTTTCCCATCACGCTGACGGCGCGCTCGACCAACGCGTCGGCCGCCAACGGGCTCGTGAGCGACAGCGGACGGCAATGGGCGATCGCCCAGCCCGGCGCCTCGATCGCGGGACCGCTCGGACCAACCTCGATCGTCACGAAGCTGGTGAACCAAGTGCGAACCCATCCGGCGCAGCCCGGCGAGACCGTCACCTACTCGATCTCGTTCAAGAACTACGGCGGATCCCCGGCGACGAACGTCGTGCTGACCGACACCGTTCCGGTCGGCATCACGGCGCTTCCGAGCACCGCCGCACTGAACGGGACGAACGTCGCGTCGTCGGCGTCGCTGAACGGCCAGGTGCTGACGGTGAAGATCGGCACGCTCGCCGTCGGGGCGACCGACACGCTCACGTTCGAAGCGACGGTGCAGAACGGCTCTCCGACCGGCGCCTCGTTCGTCAACGTCGCGCAGGTGCAAGCCGACGGGATCGCGCCGGTCGCGACCTCGCCGGCGAGCGTGCTGATCGGCCTCGCCAACGTCGTGTACGACGGGTTCGCCGGCGGCAGCGCGCCGGTGAGCGGCGCGGTGCTGACGCTGCGCGACTTCGCGACGAAGAGCATCGTGGCGCTGCCGAAGACCGGCACAGCGGGCTCGTCGTCGAGCCGCGCGCCGCTCGAGGCCCTGATCGGTGTCCCGCCCGACGGTCTCCCGCCGAACCGCAGCAACGCGAACCCGTTCGTCACCGGCTCCGACGGCGCGTACAGCTTCGTCTTTTCGCCCAGCCAGCTCGGGACGCAGTCGGCGCCCGCCGTCTACGAGCTCGACATCTCCGCGTCCGGCTACCGCGACCGCCGCATTCAAGTCACCATCAGCCCGGACGCGAGCGGTTTGCTCTACAACGCCGTGCTGCGCGAGCTCGACGATCAGATGCTCGCCGCGCCCGGCGGCTTCACCCTCGTCGCCAACAGCGTCTCCCTTCCCGAGGTGTTCGGTTTGCTCGGAAACTTGCCGATGTTCGCCGCGCATCCGCTCGCGGTGAGCAAGACCGTCGACCGCGACGTCGCCTCCGGCGGCGATCGCCTGCTCTACACGATCCAAGCCGGCGCATCGGGCTCCTCGCTCGGCGCAACGAAGGTGATCGACACCCTGCCCGCCGGCGTCGTCTACGCGCCGGGGACCGCGCGCGTCGACAACGT
Source organism: Candidatus Eremiobacterota bacterium (assembly GCA_019235885.1). Taxonomy (GTDB): domain Bacteria; phylum Vulcanimicrobiota; class Vulcanimicrobiia; order Vulcanimicrobiales; family Vulcanimicrobiaceae; genus Vulcanimicrobium. The sequence continues at coordinate 73,010 of JAFAKB010000020.1, forward strand.
TCCGCTCGAGCCGGTGCGCATCGGGCGCACGCTGACGTGGGCGTTCCCGAATCTCTCCAACGGCCACACGATCACGTACGCGTGCGTGGTGATGCCGTACGCCGCCGAAGGCGCGACGCTGGTCAACGTCGTCGACGTCGACGCGCTCACCGCGGGGGGCGCGCACGTGACCGGCTTCGCGAGCGCCGACACCCGCGTCGTCGCCGGCCCGCTCGGCAACCGCATCGTGATCACCGGGCGCGTCTTCGTCGACGTGCACGGCACCGGCCGCTTCAGCGAAGGCGACCGCGGCGTCGGCGCGGTGCGCATCTACCTCGAAGACGGCGAGTCGGTGACGACCGACAAGTACGGCCGCTTCACGTTCCCCTCGGTGCACCCGGGCCAGCACGTGCTGCGCGTCGACGAGTCGACGCTGCCGCCCGGCGTGCGGCCGTTCGGCGAGCGCCGGTACGACAGCCCGAAGAGCATGCAGCGGCTCGTGCACGGGCTCTTCGACTCCGGCTTGATGCAGGACGTCAACTTCGCGCTGGAGGGCGCGCCGTAAGTGGTGCGCACACGGATCCGCCGGACCGGCGTCGCGCTGGTCATCGCCGGGATGTTCTTGTCGAGCGTCGACGTGAACCCGGCCGGTGAGATCCCCGGCGCGTACGCCGACGCGCCGCTCGCGCCCGCGTCGGCGCCCGCTTCGCCGGAAGCATCGCCGTCCGCGCCGGCGAGCGCGGCAGCGTCGCCTTCACCGGCCGCGGCGCTGGCGATTCAGCAGAACACACCGGCACCGGTTTCGTCGGACGAGCCGAAAGCGCCGGAAGCCGGCGATCTGACGCACTTGACGTTCACCGCGACCGATGGGTTGAGCGCGTCGCTGATCGCACCGGCCGACGACGCCGTGGCGCCGTCGACGACCACCTCGGTCGAAGTCGAGACCGTGCGCGGCGCGGGCGTCGAGGTGAAAGTCGGCGATGTCGTCGTGCCGTTCTCGCGGATCGGCAAGCGCACCGTCGACAACAAGACCGGTTCGACGCACTACGTCTACTACGGCGTCGTCCTCGCGCCCGGTCCGAACGTCGTCTCGCTCACGCCGCTCGGCGCGGGCGGCGCGCGCGGCACGACGAGCGCGCACCGCGTCTACGGCCCCGGCCGCCCGACGACGCTCGCGCTGAGCGCGAGCGGACCGCTGCGCGCCGACGGCGCCAGCGAAGACGAGCTGCACCTGGAAGGGCACGATCAGTGGGGACACCGCGCCGCCGCGGGCAGCGTCGTGCGCGTCACGCTGATCTCCGGCGACGCGCGGCTCGCGCGCGTCAAGGACGAACCGCGCGAAGCATCGGCGACGCCCGTCCCGCTCGCGACGTCGTCGGCCGCGCCCGACCCGCAGCAGCCCGCCGCGATCCGGCAAACGGTCGACGTCGTGCTCGGCGCCGACGGCACCGCGGTGGTGAAGCTGATCCCGGGCTTGACGCCGGGCGATCTCGTCGTGCACGCCGAGTGCGGCGAGAGCGTGCGCGACGCGAGGTTCTTCCTCGCCCCGAACTTGCGCAAGCCGTTCGTCAACGGGCTCATCACCGCGGGCGCGGGCGCGGTGCCGGGGAACCCGAACCAGCCCGACGGCGATCCGAACGGAACGAACTCGCGGCGCGGGCGCATCGCGGTGTTCGGCACCGGCGTGCTCGGCAAGTCGCTCGCGACGTTCGCGTACGACACCGCCGACCGGCTGCAGCGCACGCCGAGCTACGGCGGCGCGTACGACGGCGATCCGAACGACAAACCGTATCTCGTCACCGGCGACGCGAGCACGCGGCGCGACGACGCGCTCTCGCGCGATCACCTCTTCGCGCGCATCGACGCCGGGCGGACGAGCGCCGAGTGGGGCGAGTTTCGCGCGCGCACCAGCGCGAACGACAGCACGCTGGGCGGTTTCGACCAGCTCGTCGACGGTGCGAAGCTCGAGCTGAACGGACAGTTCCGCCGCGCCAGCGCGTTCGCCGCGCGCAACGACGTCGGCTACGACCGGCGCGTCATCGCGCCGAGCGGTTTGGCGAACGGTATCGCGCTGCGGCCCGACATCGTCGTCGGCTCGGAGCTGATCGTGCTCGCCACGCTTGACGCGCACACCGGCGCGGTGCTCTCGCAGACGCCGCTGACGCGCGGCGTCGACTACGCGATCGAGTACGCGACCGGCCAGCTGCGCTTCATCGATGTCCCGCTGCCGTTCGACGAAGTCTTCAACCCGCGCGAGCTGGTGATCACCTACGAGTTCAACGCGCCCGGCAATTCCGCGATGACGGTGGGCGGGCGCGCCGAGACGACCTTCGGCCGCAACCACGCGATCAAGCTCGGCGCCGGCTACGTCAACGACAGCTCGGGCGCCGGCAACGTCACGCTCGCCTCGCAGGATCTGAGCGGCACGTTCAGCGGCGGCAACTGGAACATCACCCACGCCAGCAGCCAGGGCGCGCTGCTCGCGACCTCGGCCGGCGTCCCGCTCGCCGGCAGCGGCGGGGGCGCGCTGCACGCGAGCTACAACCGCGCGACCGGCGCGGATCGGCTCTCGTTCCTCTACGACCGCACCGGAATCGGCTACTACGACCCGTTCGGCGGCCTGACGACGCCGGGCTTGCTCAACGAGCGCCTCACCTTCACCCACAAGCTCGCGGGGAGCAACGGCGAGCTCTCGCTCGACGTCGGGCACCAGTCGAACATCGGGCTCGGCGGCGGTGGGAGCAACGAGCAGACGACGGCGGCGCTGCGCATGCGGCGCGCGTTCGGCAAGCGCTTCGTGCTCAACGCGTCCGTCGAGCGCCGCGTCGCGACGAGCAATCTCGCCGGCGGCTCGGCAGCGACCGCGCAGCCGACGCCGTTCCCGCTGCTTTCGCCGCTTCCGAACGCGCTCGTGCCCTACCAAGCGCCGCCGACCGAAAGCTCGACGCAAGTCTCGCTCGGCGCCGACTGGCGCGCCGCGCACAACGTCGACGTCTCGGTGAACCGGCTGCAGACGATCGCCGGATCGAACGAGGTGCAGCCGGCGCAGACCGACGCGCAGATCGCCTACGACCTGGGCAAGAGCGGGCGCGCGTACCTGCGCGAGCGCTGGAGCGCCTCGCCCGTGCAGAGCTTCGCCGCCGCGACGCAGAGCCTCACCGCGGGAAGCGGCGGGACGCGCTCGACGCAGTTCGGGATCACGCGCAACCTCGGTCCGGCGACGACGCTCGAGAGCTCGTGGTCGATCGACCACACCGCGAACGGTGACGACGTCTATGCCGCGATGGGGGCGCGCGAGCGTTTCAAGCTCGGCCGCACGAGCGGCGATCTGACCTTCCAGCACGCGAACGCGGTCGGCGAGAACGCGGCCAACGCGGGCTTCAACCTGTACGGGATGTCGCTGAACTACGCCGATCCCTCGCAGCGCTTCCGCGCCTCGGCGTCCGGCCAGTTCCGCACCGGGAACGACGCCGGCGTCTCGCTGACGCTCGGCGCGACCGGCGCGCTCTCGCCCGACCTCTCGCTCTTCGCGCTCATCAACGACGCGCGCGCGATCGGCAGCAACGAGTCCGACGAGCGCGCCGGCCTGGCCTGGCGGCCCTCGCGCAGCGACAAGGGCGTCACGCTGCTGCAGTACGAGCGACAGGACGGAACCTCCACCTTGAACAACACGCAGAGCGGCGTGCTTTCACTGGAGCAAGTCTTGCGCGTGCGCGAGCGCACCACGCTGGTCGGGCGCTACGCGTACAAGTTGAACGGTGACTCGCAATACGCGGCGAGCAGCTCGCTGGCCGGATTCCGCGTCGACCAAGCCGTCGGCTCGCGGCTCGACGCCGACGCCGAGGTGCGGCAGTCGAACATTCGCGGGATCGCCGGCACGAAGGCGACCGCGCTCGGGGTGGAAGGCGGCGTGCGGCTCGGCGACCAGACGCGGCTCGGGGTCGGCTACAACTTCAGCGCGACCGCGGATCCCTCGCTCTCGACGACGCCGGCGCACCGCGGCGTGTACGTGACGATCACCAGCGTGGTGAACCGCCTCTTCGGCTGGGGCAAGCGTTGATCGCACGCCGGCTCGGCGCGGTGCTCGCATCCTGCGCGCTGCTGGCGACGCTGGTCGTCACGGTTCGCGCGCCGGCGAGCGCGGCGGCGCTGTGCGGAACGCCGGCGCGCGACGGCAGCCCGACGATCACCGGCGTCGTCAACACGTACTTCACCGGCAGCGCGAACGCGAGCGCCGGCGGGACGAGCATCACCGTCGGCGCGCACGCGGCCGGCGATGCCAACGTCGCGATCGCGACGGGCGACATGCTGCTCGTCATCCAGATGCAAGGCGCGACGTTCAACTCGACCAACACCTCGTCGTACGGCGACGGCAGCGGCAGCGGCAGCGGCGCGACGTCGACCACGGCCGGCACGTACGAGTACGTCGTCGCCAACGGCAACCTCGCGACGACCGGCGGAACCGTCGCGGTCCGAGGGACGAACGGCGGCGGCCTGCTGCACGCGTACACGACCGGGAGCGGCGCGCACTTCCAAGTCATCCGCGTTCCGCAGTACGCCGCGCCGACGATCGGCGCCGCGCTGACCGCGCTGGCGTGGAACGGCACCGCGGGCGGCGTGCTGGCGATCGACACACAGAACCTGCTGTCCGGCAACGGCGCGACGGTGAGCGTCGACGGCCGCGGTTTTCGCGGCGGCGGCGCGCGCCAGCTCGGCGGCGACGCGACCGCCGGGAACGGCGACTGGGCGAGCTCGAACGCGAAGAACGCGCACGGCCAGAAGGGTGAAGGCACCGCTGGAACGCCGACCTACGTGTACAGCTCGGTGAGCGCGACCGAGTCGGGCTCCGGAACCGCCGACGGCTATCCCGGCGGCGACATGGGTCGCGGCGCGCCCGGAAACGCCGGCGGCGGCGGTTCGGACGCGGACGCCGTGAACAACGACCAGAACACCGGCGGCGGCGGCGGCGGAAACGGCGGAGCCGGCGGCGGCGGCGGCAAGTCCTGGAGCTCGGACGTCGCCGACGGCGGCAAGGGCGGGACGTTCGCGCCTTCGCAAACGCAGCTGGTGATGGGCGGCGGCGGCGGCGCCGGCGCGCGCAACAACAGCAGCGGGACGATGTCGTCCGGCGGCAGCGGCGGCGGGATCGTGATGATGCGCGTCGCCGGCGTCGTCGGCGGCCTGACGGTCACGGCGAACGGGATGATGGGCGTCGACCCGGACAACGACGGCGGCGGCGGCGGCGGCGCGGGTGGTTCCGTGATCATGACCTCGCCGGCGAACTTCAGCGGCATCACCGTGTCGGCGAACGGCGCGAACGGAACGGACGCAGACGTGCTGAACGGCGGCGGCGCGGCGCACGGGCCGGGCGGCGGCGGCGGCGGCGGCGTCGAGGTCGACAGCGGCGGAATCTCGACGCACACCGTGAACGGCGGAGTGGCCGGCGTGACCGACGGCAGCCCGGACCCGGATGCGCACTACGGTGCGGCGGCGGGCGCGACGGGCGCGCTGCTCGGGTTGAACTACGTCAACGTTCCCGGCGCCTCGTCGGGCGCCGAGTGCGGATCGTCGACCGGGACGGTCTTCATCGGACCGGTCGGCGCACCGACGGCGACCGGCAGCTACGACGGCAACGTCGCGACGACGAACAACAACGACTTCGTCGAAAAGTCGTTCACGCCGCCGGGCTTCAACGCGATCAACAGCTCCGCGATCGTCGGCTCGCCGAACGGCAACACCTACACCGCCGCCGTGAGCGGGATCGCCGTGCGGCACCAGGTCCACAACTCGGCCGGTTCCACCGGCAACTTTCTCTTCTACGCGCAAGCGCCCAGCTCGCCGGGAAGCTGGACCGTCGCCGTCTACAACGACAGCGGCGGTGCGCTCGGCACGCAGATCGCCGGAACCGCCAGCGGCAACTCGTACACGACCAGCTCGACGGTCTCGATCGCAGCCGGCGGCGACTACTTCGTCTGGACGGTCTATGCGGCGCCGACGGGGCTGCAGGCGTTCAACCGCTTCGACGCGGTGCTTGCGGTGATCGACAGCGGAAACCTGAGCAACAACAACGAGGTGCACGACGAGCTCTACAGCGGCTTCATCGTGCAGACGAAGTCGTACGTCGTGACCGCGCACAACTGCGGCTCGCCGCCGCCGGCCGGCGGCTGGTGCCCCGGCGCGACGCTGAAGTACACCGTCGACGTGCGAAACATCGGCGTCGCGGCGAACGGCACGACGCCCGCTTCGGCGACGCTGACCGCTTCGACGCTCGTCCTCACCGACGACGGCACGAACACGAACTCCTGGGCGAAGGACGGCGGCTACCTGAACACGCCCGGCGCGACGTCGACCGGCACCGCGCCGACGACCGTCACGTACTACTACAACGCGACGAACAGCACGACGTTCCCGGCGAACTACAACACGACGAACAAAGTCTTCAAGCTCGTCGCGACGTGGACGACGCTGACCGCCGGCCAGACCTCACAGCTGAATTTCAGCGCGATCCAGTTCTGAGTTGAGGAAGTCGCTCATCACGGCGGCGAGCTCGTCGGTGTAGGTCTTGAGCGCCGAGATGTGGCTGCCCGGCGTGTACGCGATCCGCGCGGACGCGGCGGCGCGCCGGAGCGCGAGCCCGGCGAGCGGTCCGGCGCCCGACTCGAACGGCCACAACACGTCGATCGGCCCCGGATAGCGGGCGGGAACGAAACGGTTCACGATGCGAACCAGCGCGTCGCCGATCTCGCTCCCCCAGTACCGCGGCTCGGGCTCGAAGCGGCGCTGCACCACGTAGAGATTCCAGCGGCGCGTGAGCGCCGTATAGGCTAGGCGCCGGCGGCGCGGATCGATCAGCTTCGAGGCCCAGCGCCAGCTCCGCTCGAACCCGCGCCACGGCCCTTTCGCGAGATGGACGACGCCCGAGGCGGCGTCGCGGGCGCCGATCCGCCGGGCGAGCGCGGCCGCGGCCGCGGTGAGCGGCGCGTAGATGTAGACGTCGGTGGGCGGCTGCACCGCGAGGACCGGATCGACGCGCTCGCCCGCCGCTCTGAGCCGGCGCGCGATCTCGATCGCGACCGTCGCACCGAGACAGTAGCCGCCGACGGTGTACGGTCCCGCCGGCTGCACCTCACGGATCAGCCGTACGTAGTCGTCGGCGATCGCCTCGATGCTGGGCGGGATCGGATCGCCGATCGAGCCGTGCGGGGCGAGCGCGAAGAACGGCCGGTCGGCACGGAGCGACTTCGCGAGCCGGCGCGTGTAGAGACCGCCGCCGTTGAAGTCGCCGTGGACGAAGAAGATGGGCCGTCCGGCGCGTTGCGCTTCGTGGACCGTGATCAAGGAGCGCACCTCGACGATTCCGGTCGCCAGCGCGCTCGCGATCGCGGCGATCGTCGGTCGCGCGAAGAGCGTTTGCAGCGGCAGCCGCACGCCGAACTCCGCTTCGATGCGGGTGAACATCCGCGCCGACAGCAGCGAGTGTCCGCCGACGGCGAAGAAGTCGTCGTCGATGCCGATGTCGTCGCGCCCGAGCGCATCTTGCCAGATGGTCAGCAAACGTTGCTCGACCGGCGAGAGCGGATGAGCGGTGATCGCCTTGGCCTTGTGCGGCGGTCGCGCGGCGAGCGCGTCCAGTGCCGCGCGATCGCGTTTGCCGTTCGGCGTCAGCGGGATCCGCGGAACGCACACGATGCGGTCCGGGATCGCGAAGGCGGGGAGATGCCGCGCGAGGTGCGCGCGCAGCTCGTCGGCCGGGAAGCGTGGTGCGGCGACCGCATAGGCGACCAGCCGCCGACGGTCGTCCACCAGCACCACGGCGTCTCGGACGCCGGGGTGCGCGACGAGCAGCGCTTCTACTTCCGCCGGCTCGAGGCGGTAGCCGTTGACCTTCGTCTGGTCGTCGGAACGGCCCAAGAACCGCAGCCCGCCGTCGGGCGCGAAGCGGCCCAGGTCGCCGGTGAGGTAGAGGCGCTCGCCGTTCGCGGGATCGCGCACGAACCGCCGGGCGTCGAGCTCGGGTCGTGCGCGGTAGCCGTCGGCGAGCGCGAGGCCGCCGATCGCGATCTGGCCTGCCGCCCCGATCGGCACCGGGCGCAGCGTCCCACCGACCAGCGAGACGCGCACGTTGGGGACCGGCGGTCCGAGGGGCAGCGGTACGTCGCGCGCCACCTGCTCGCGCGTCACCTCGGCGAACGTCACGGCGATCGCCGCCTCGGTCGGACCGTACCCGTTGAACAGCCGCACACCGGGCGCGGCGGTCAGGAACGCCGCGGCGCGTTCGCGGGTCAGCAGCTCGCCGCCGACGATCACCGCGCGCATGCAGCCGGGGAGCGCCGCGGCGCGGCTCTCCAGCGCGGCCGCGAGCTCGTTGAAGTACGCCGTCGGCAGGTCGAGGACGGAGACGCGCAGACGCGCGCACTCGTCGAGCAGGGTCGAAACCGTGTTGGCGACGGCGGCGCGGGAGATCACCAGCGTCGCGCCCGAGCACAGCGCGCCGAACATCTCCTCGATGCTGATGTCGAAGCTCGGCGAGGTCAATTGCAGGACGCGATCGCCGGGGCTCAGCCCGCACGCGGCGCGGACCGCGCCGATGTAGTTCGCGACGGCGCGGTGCGGAACCACGACGCCGTTCGGCCGGCCGGTCGAGCCGGAGGTGTAGATCACGTACGCCGGGTCCTCCGGGCGCGGCGTGCCGGCCGGTGCTTCCGCGGATTCCCCCGGCGGGAGGTCGTCGAGCGCGATCGCCGGCACCGGCCAGTCGCGCGCCGCCGCGTCGGCGCGCGCGACGAGGACCGCCTCGGCAGCGCCGTCCTCGAGCATGAACCGCACGCGCTCCGGCGGATAGGCCGCGTCGATCGGCAAGAACGCGGCGCCCGCGAAGAGCGCGCCGACGGTGCCGACGACCCGCTCCAGCGAACGGCCGCCGTAGACCGCGACCGTCCGCGGCCGCCGGCAGCCGGCAGTCAGCGCGTGCGCGGTGCGGTACGCCGCGTCGCGCAGCTCGGCGTACGTCATCGTGCGCTCGCCGTCGACGACCGCCGCTGCGTCGCTCGCCGCCGCGCACGCATGAAGCACGCCGTCGACGAGCGTCGTGTCGGACGCGCGCGCCGGGCCGCTGCTCCAGCTCGCGACGAGCTCGCGTTCGCCGGGCGCCAGCGCGTCGAGCGCGCCGAACGGCGCGTCGGGCTGCGCGACCGCCGCATCGAGCAGCGCCTCGAAGTTCGCCAGCATCCGCTCCGCGGTGATCCGCTCGAACAGCGTCGTGCGGTACTCGAGCCCCATCCGCAAGCCCTCCGGCAGCTCGTCGCACTCGAGCGTCAGATCGAACTTCGCGATCCCGACGTCGATCTCGAGGCGCTCGCAGACGCAGCCCGGCAGCTCCATCCGCTCGACGCGCGGGTTGCGCAGCAGCAGCAGCGCGGCGGCGAGCGTCGTCTGATCGGGCCGGCGCGGCGGGGCCAGGCGCTGCACGACGCGCGAGAACGGCGCGTCCTGATGCGCGTACGCCGCGAGCAGCGTCTCGCGCGTCGCGCGCAGGTGCTCGCGAAATGACAGCGCGTCATCGCACCGCTGGCGCGCGATGAGCGTGTTGATGAAGCACCCGACCATCGGGCGGAGCCGGTCCGAACGGTTGCGGACGGGGAAGGCGATCGGGACGTCGCCGGCGCGGCCGTAGCGGTGGATCAGCAGCGCAAACGCGCTCATGAGCGCCATGAAGAGCGATCCGTTTTCCGCGTGCGCGAGGGCGCGCAGCCGCGCGACCTTCTCCGGCGCGTAGAAGCGGTAGGTGCGCGTGCCGGCGTCGGAGAGGATCGCCGGGCGCGGGAAATCGCCGGGGACGTCGGCCGGCGCGACGCCGCGCAGGCGCTCCGCCCAGTACGCGACGTTCTCGTCGAACGCGCCCGCGCGCTCCAGACGGCGCTGCCAGCGCGCGTGCTCGCCGAGCGTCGTCGGGAGCGCCGGAAGCTGCGGCAGCTCGCCCGTGACGAACCAGCGGTAGAACTCGGAGAGGTCGCGCGCCAGGACCCCCTCGGTCGTCCCGTCCTTGATGATGTGGAAGATCACCATGACGAACAGGTGCAGTTCGTCGCCGAGCCGGACGAGGTGCGCGTGCGCCGGCGGCGCCGCCTGCAGGTCGAAGCTCTCGCGCACCGCGCGGCGCACGTAGTCTTCGGCGTAGCCGCGCGGGTCGGCGGCTGCGTCGGCGCGCGCGTCGGCGTAGCTGAACGGGAGCGCCGGCGCCGCCAGGTAGCGCATCACCGGGCCGCCGCGCTCGAGTGGATAGACGATGCGGAAGGCGTCGTGCCGCTTCGCGAGCGCCGCGACCGCGCGCTCCATCGCGCCGGCATCGACCGGCCCGCGGATCAGGACCGCGTCGTACTCTTGATAGGTCGGATCGTCTCGCTGCAGCGCGGCCTGATACCACGACTCTTCCTGCGAGAACGAAAGCGGCGCGCTCGCGCCGGCCGGCTCCTCGACGACCCCCGGCAGGTCGTCGGGCCGCAGCCAGCGCTCCATCCGCTCCTCGAACGACGGTGCGCGAAACACTCTCTCTTGTTCGGCGCCGGCAGGCGACCGGTTTATCGGCAAGGGAAGGATCATTCGCCGCGGCGGTTTACTTTTACGCTCCGCATACGTAACCGTTTCGCGTCCGGAGGCCACGGTGTTTGCCGATCCAAGAGGGACCGCCACCCTGCCATGAGCTCGAAGAGGAAGGTCGCGCTGGTTACCGGCGCGGGAAGCGGGATCGGTCGAGCAGTCGCCTCAGCCTTGGGACGCGCGGGATTCGCGGTGGTTCTGGCGGGACGGCGGGCGGATCAGCTCGAGAACGTCGCCCGCGCGATCCGAGGCGGCAACGCAGAAGCGCTGGCCGTCCCGACGGACGTCAGAGACCCCGACGCCGTTGCAGCGCTCTTCGCCGCCACGAAATCGGCGTTCGGCCGGCTCGATCTGCTGTTCAACAACGCCGGGATCAACGCGCCGCCGACGCCGATCGAAGAGCTCGCGGTGGAAGCCTGGAAGGCGATCGTCGATACCAATCTCAGCGGCATGTTCTATTGCACGCAAGCGGCTGTCCGGCTGATGAAGGCGCAAGATCCGCAGGGCGGACGCATCGTCAACAACGGGTCGCTGGCCGCGTATGCGCCGCGCCCGAACACGATCGCGTACACCGCGACGAAACACGCCGTCAGCGGTCTGACGCGCTCGACGTCGCTCGACGGCCGAAAGTACAACATCGCCTGCGGCCAGATCGACATCGGCAATGCGGCGACCGAGATGACGGCAGCGTATGCAAGCGGAGCGCCGCAGGCCGCCGGGACGGTGGTGGTCGAGCCGCGGCTCGACCTCGACCACATCGCGGAGGGAGTGCTCTATATGGCGAACCTGCCGCTCGACGCGAACGTGCTGTTCATGACGGTGATGGCGACGAAGATGCCGTTCGTCGGAAGGGGTTAGCCACCGGATGCGACTCGTAGCGTTCGAGGAGAACGGAGCTGCCCGGCTCGGCGTTTGCGAGGGCGCAACCGTCGTCGACCTCGCGACGCTCGGCGCGGACCTGCCGGCGGATCTTCTCGCGTTCATCGCCGGCGGCAAGCCGGCCGACGACGCTGTGGCAGGAGCAGTGCGAACGGCGGGCGCCGCCGCTCGCCGATCGCTCGGCGATCTGCGACTGCTGCCTCCGATCCCGCACCCGGGGAAGATCATCTGTCTGGGCCTCAACTACGTCGATCATGCCGCCGAAGGCGGGCACACGAAGCCGGAATATCCGAGTTTCTTTCTGCGCAGCGCCACCTCGCTCGTGGCGGCCGGTGAACCGATCCTCCGGCCGCGCTGCTCGGCGAAGCTCGATTACGAAGCGGAGCTGGTCGCCATCGTCGGCAAGACGGCGCGCCATGTCTCGAAGGCAAACGCGCTTGAGTACATCGCCGGATACTCGTGCTTCAACGACGGCAGCATCCGTGACTACCAGCATTTCACCGCGCAGTGGACGATCGGCAAGAACTTCGATCGCACCGGTGCGTTCGGTCCGTGGTTCGTCACCGCCGACGAGCTGCCGCCGGGCGCCGTCGGGTTGGCGATCCAGTCCCGCCTGAACGGTGAGGTGATGCAAAGCGCGAACACGCGCGACATGATTTTCGCGGTCGACGAGACCGTCGAGCTCTTGACCGAATGCCTGACGCTGGAACCAGGGGACGTGATCTCGATGGGGACGCCGGGCGGCGTCGGACAAGCCCGCAAGCCGCCCGTCTTCATGAAGGACGGCGACGTCGTCGAAGTCGAGATCGAACGCGTCGGCGTGTTGCGCAACCCGGTCCAGGACGAGCGCTGATGGCGGTCAACGGGCTCTCGAGCTACGCCTTGACGGTCCCGGACGCGGAGGAGGGACGGCGCTTCTACACGACCTTCGGAATGGTAGCGCACGAGTCCGGCGAGGCGATCGGGTTTCGCTGTCCGGGGCTCGACCACGACCAGGTCCAGCTCGTCGAGGGAAAGCGCAAGCGGCTGAACCACCTCACCTTCGCAAGCGACGAGGCGGGATTGAACGACGTGCGGCGCCGCATGGCGGCGCACGTGGTCACGGAAGCGGCGGAATCGCACCCCGAGTTCGGTGGCGGTCTATGGCTGCGTGATCCGGACGGCAACGCCGTCAACGTACGGATCGTTCACGAGCAGCCGGCGCGAACCGCGCCGGCGATCGTGCTCAATACGCCCGGTCGTTACCAGCGAATCGGAGCGCTCGGCTGTCCGGTGAAGGCCTCCGTCGAGCCGTACCGCCTCGGTCACGTGATGCTTCATACGCCGCGGCTCGAGGAGATGATCAGGTTCTACTCGGACGTGCTCGGTCTGCGTCTTTCCGATCGATGCGGTTCCATCAACGCGTTCATGCACTCGCCTCTCGGCGGAGACCATCATATCGTCGGCTTTGCGAATGACGAGCGGCCGGGCTTTCATCACGCCAGCTTCGAGGTCGCTTCGATCGACGCGATCGGAATGGGGGCGCAAGCGGTGCTCGAGGCGGGCTACCGCGACGGCTGGGGCTTGGGCCGCCACGTCATAGGGTCCAATTTCTTTCACTACCTGCGCGATCCGTGGAACAGTTTAGCCGAATACTTTTGCGACATGGATCAAATCCCGGCCGACGGCTCCTGGCGTGCGCGGGACTACCCGCCCGAAGACGCTCACTATCGCTGGGGGCCGAGACCGCCGAGCGATTTCGGCGCGAACTTCGAGCAGCCGGACTAGGCTCGGGCGGATGCCCGGCGTCGGGAGGACTGCCCTCTGATTCTAACAAACGTTCGATAGAGTGCTAAAGCGCCGGACGCACGACCTGGACGACGCCACCGAGCGCATTCGGAAGGCGGCAATCGCGCTTTTCAAGACGCGCGGATATCACGGGACGCCGGTACGAGCGTTGGCCGAGGTCGCCAAGATCGAAGCGGGTAGTCTCTACTACCATTTCCCTTCGAAGCAGCAGATTCTCTTCGACAACTTCGTCCGTACGATGGACACGCTGCTGGAAGGTCTCGATCGCGCGTCCGAGACCGAATCGACTCCGCAAGGGCGCTTGCGTGCCGCAGTTCGAGCTCACGTCCTCTTTCACACGCGGCGCCAAGCCGAAGCGTTCATCAGCCACACCGAAATCCGCGCTCTCACGGAACCGAACCGGAGGAAGATTCTCCTCAAGCGCGACCGCTACGAGGAACGGTTTCGCGTACTGCTTCAGGCGGGCGTCGACGCCGGGATTTTTCGCATCCCGGACGTCCGGCTCACGAATATCGCGATTCTGACGATGTGTAGTGGAGTAGCGGATTGGTTTTTCCAAAGCGGACGGCTGGACGCGGAGTTGGTAGCCGAGCGCTACGTGGAAATGGTCGAACGGCTCGTGGGATACTCGAGTTCGGGCACGAGCGGCGATCGGAAGCGCGCGCCGTCGCGGCGACCGAAGGCGCGGCGATAGATGTTGGAGAGTCCACGGGCGGGGACGATCTCGCGCCACGCCGCTTGGACCTCAGAGCCGGCACTTTCTTTGAGCGCCCTCACAAAGTCGTACGGTGCGACGATGGCGCTGCGAGACGTCACCGTCGACGTTCTGAAGGGCGAGATCCACGCGCTCGTTGGGGAGAACGGCGCCGGAAAATCGACGCTCGTCAAGATCCTCAACGGGATCGTGTCACCGGATCGCGGGAGGATCGCGATCGCCGGCGAGCCCTTCGAGCCCCGTTCCCTGATGGACGCGCGTCAGGCCGGCGTCGCGACGGCATTCCAGGAGCTGAGCCTTCTCCCGAATCTCAGCGTCGCCGTCAACCTGGCTCTGCCGAGTCTCGTCAAGAGCTTCGCGTGCGTCGCGTCGGTCAAGGCAAACGAAGCGGCCGCCGCAGCGGTTCTCGCCGAGTTCGGGGCTGCCGACATCGAGCCTGGCGCGATCGTCGGCGACTTATCACTGGCACAGCGCCAGCGGATCGAGCTCATCCGTGCCATGAGCCTTCGTCCACAGCTGCTCGTGTTGGACGAACCGACCGCAGCGCTGGCCCGACCGGAATGGCTTTTCGAGGCGATCCAGCGGATCGCCGCAGACGGAACCGCGGTCTTGTTCATCACGCACCGCCTGGCTGAAGTGCGGCGGCTGTGCGCGCGCGCGACGGTCTTGCGCAACGGCACGAAGATCGGAACCGTCGACGTCGCCGAAACGGACGACGAGCAGATCTTCGGGATGATGGTCGGCGCGGCGCCGGCGCGCCGTTTGGATGTGCACGGCGCGAGCCGCGTTGCGCGGCCACTGCCCACGGTGAACGTTGAAAACCTGACCGGAACATCGTTCTCGCCGCTGAGTTTCGAGCTGCGGAGCGGCGAGATTCTCGGCGTCGCGGCGCTCGAAGGTCAAGGCCAACGCGAGTTGTTTCGAATCCTGGGCGGTTCGGCCCGTCCGGCGAGCGGTACGGTGGAAGTGCCGGGAGCGAAGGCCGGCTTCTCATCGCCCGCAAGCGCGCAGCGGGCCGGGATCGGGTTCTTACCGGAAGAGCGCAAGAGTGAAGGTGTCTTCCCGGGACTCGACACCGAGGCGAACGTCTCGTTGCCGATCGTGGGCTCGTTGCAGCGGTTCGGATTGATCGATCGACGGCGTGAACTCGGCTGCGTGCTCGCCGAGACGCAGAACGTCGATCTCCCCGAGCATTTCCTCACGCTGGACATCCAGGCGCTCTCGGGGGGCAGCCAGCAGAAGGCGCTAGTCGCGCGCGTCTTGTTGTCGGGAGCGCGTACCCTCATCTTGTACGACCCGACGCGAGGGGTCGACGTCGGGACCAAGCAATCGATCTACGGAATCATCCGCCGCTTCGTTGCGAACGGCCGCAGCGTTTTGATCTATTCTACCGAACTTTCCGAGCTGGTCGAACTGTGCGATCGCTGTCTCGTCATGTATCGGGGCAAGATCGTCGCCGAAGTGGCCGGCGAGCGGCTCTCGGAGAGCCGTCTGATCGCGCTCGCGACCGGCCAGCTCGATGGCGCGGCCGCAAGCACAGTGCGACCGGAAGAACGTTCGGTTCGAAAGCCGCTCGTGCGGTTGATCGCTGACGGGACGCTGCGAGCGCTGGCCTTCTACCTGGTCCTGTTTTCGATCCTCGCGGCGCGCGACTCGAGCGCGCTGACGATCTCGGGAATCAACGATCTGCTCGATAACGCGCTCCCGCTGGCGCTGGCGGCGGCGGGGTGCGCGCTCGTCGTCTTGACGCGGAATTTCGACTTGTCGGTTGCCGGCGTCATCGCACTCAGCAACGTCCTCATTGCGACCGCGGTGCACGACGGCCCGGCGGGCGCAGTCCTCGGTCTCTGCCTATCGCTGGCGGTGGGGCTCACCGTGGGAGCGGCAAACGGAATTCTCGTCGCCTATCGCGACTTGCAGTCCGTCGCCGCGACGTTCGCGACGACGATCATCTGCTCCGGACTCGCGTTGCTGGTGCTCGACGCTCCCGGCGGCGCGGTGCCGAGAATCCTCTCCGACGATCTCACGGGGATCGCCGGCGGACTCGTCCCCGCGGCGGCCATTGTCGCGGCGCTCGTCGTCATCATATGGACCCTCTTGCGGCGAACCGATTGGGGCGTCGCGCTCTACGCGGTCGGCGCCGACGAGGCCGCGGCCGCTTTAGCCGGTGTTCGCACGCGGCGAACAAAATTCTGGGCGTTCTGCGCCGCCGGCACTCTGTACGGCCTCGCCGGCTACATGCTGAGCGCCGTCACCGCGACCGGCGATCCGAACGCGGGCAACACCTATCTCATCCTGGCGTATGCCGCCGTCGCGGTCGGCGGGGTCTCGTTCGCCGGCGGCTCCGGAGGACTGCTCGGGGCGATGATCGGTGCGGCGACGCTGAGCTTACTGCAGAAGGTCCTGTTTTCGGTCGGCGTGCTCTCGTTCTACACCGGGATCGCGCAAGGTTTGACGATCATCTTGGCCGTCCTGATCGGTGCTCTTTGCGAGCGTGCCCTCCAGGTGAGGCCGGCATGAGGATCGGCGGCGACGATGCGAAAGCTTTGGCGCTCTTCGCGATCACCATCGTGTTCGTGCTCGTGACGAGTCGCGTCGGCCCCGGTGTCGGGTCGCCGAGTCAGGTGAAAGCGATCTTGGTGCTGGCGTCGTTCGTGATGGTCGTCGCTTTCGGCCAGCATTTCGTCGTTCTGCTCGGCGGCCTCGATCTCGCGGTCGGCTCGGTGATGACGCTCGGAGGAATCCTTGCGTTCGCCTGGATCGGGGATTCGGGGACGGCGCTTTGGTGGGGCATCCCGGCGATTCTGTTGACGACCGGCATCGTCGGCGCGATCAGCGGCATCGGGGTCACGCTGGCTCGGATCCCACCCTTTATCATGACCTTGGCGATGGGGACGATAGCGGCCAGCGCGTTCCTGGGGATTACGCAAGGCGTCCCACGAGGGAACGCATCCCCATTGCTTTCGAGCCTCTTCACGGCCAGCTGGATCGGCTTGCCGCCGGTCGTCGTCCTCACGATCGCGCTGACTGCGCTCGGCTCAATCGTCCAGCGCATGACGGCGTTGGGGCGGCGTATCTACGCGATCGGCATCAATCGCAACGCGGCGTTTCTGGCGGGCTTGCCGGTGCGGCGCGTGACGATCCTGTGCTACGCGCTCAGCGGCGCGACCGCCGGCCTCGCCGGTATCCTGATGATGGGCTATTCGAGCGGCGCGACGCTGACGATGGGACAGAGCTATCTCTTGCCGTCCATTGCGGCAGTCGTGGTCGGCGGGACGTCGATCGCGGGCGGCCGCGGCAATCTCGCCGGGGTCGCCGCCGGGGCGCTTCTGCTGACGACGTTCACGACGATCATCACCGGGCTGGCCGTCGGCGAAGGCTGGCGCATCGTGACGTACGGCTCGGTCATCCTGATTGCGCTGCTCCTGCTGCGCGCCGATCTTTCCCGTTGGTTCGACCCGGGTTCGCGCATTCAAACCAGTACCGGCCGGCTCGATGCCGGAGCCTAGGAAGGGAAGAGCTTTGAAGCGACTGCTCATTTTGATGGCCGCCGCGTTCGTCCTCGCTTTGGTGGCGGGCAGCAACGACGCCGCCGTGGCGCAGCCCAAGAAATTCAAGATCTACCTGAGCCTGAGCTTCAGCGGCGACGCTTGGCTGAGCGAGGCCGCCAACATCGTCAAAGCGCTCGCAGCGACTCCGCCCTACGACAAACAGGTCGACCTGAAAGAAGTCATCTCGGGGATGGATCCCCAGAAGCAAATCTCCGACTACGAAAGCATGATCGCGAGCGGCGCCGATGCGATCATCAGCATGCCGGTCTCGACGACCGCGCTCAACCGCACGATTCGCCGCGGCTGCGAGCGGGGCGTGGTGTTCATGATGTTCGAGCTGACCTCACTCGAGCCGTGCACCTATAACGTCAGCACGCTGACCTCAGGCTTCGGCGAAAACTCGGCGCAGGAGCTGGTCAACCTCATCAACGGAAAAGGCAACGTCTTCGTCGTTCGGCTGATCCCCGGTTTCATCGCCGACGTTCGGCATTACAACGGTGCCATGTCGGTTTTCAAGAAGTATCCCCGGATCAAAACGTTCGAGTACTACGGCAACGCCACCGACGAAACGGTCCAGGCCGAAACGTCCAAGGCTCTCGCCGCTCACCCTGACGTCGACGCCATTTGGTCGACCGCAGGTGAGTCGGGCGCCGTCAAGGCGTTGCTCGCATCCGGCCGTCAGAAGCTCGTTCCGATGACCGGTGAAGCATCGAACGGCTTCCGCTTGGCGCTCGCCGACCCGAAATTGCAAGCGCGCGGCTTACGCGGCGTGTCGTCGGGCGGCACGCCGGCGACGGCCGGTTACGCATTCAAGCTCCTGATGGAGATGCTGACGAAGCAGCGGAACAAAGCAAGTGTCCCGCACTACGTCGAGTATCCGCTCCCGTGGGTGCCGGCGGACAAGGTGAAGATCTGCACCGGCGACCGGTTCGCGAACGGTTGCAACGCCTTTCCGAAGAGCAAGGTTCAGGACTCGTTCTTCGACGAGGTGTTCAACCCGGCGATCCTCCCCGAGCTCTCGCTTACGTCGGCGCTCGACGGCAAGCCGACGCCCGGCGCGCGGATCCAAAAGCTCACGAACCCGATCGTCGCGGCACCGCGGGAGCCCGGGATCACGTGCGACCGCTGCCCGCCGCCGCCGAACCTGTACCACTTGACCAAAGTGACGGCGACGGCAAAGCCGTAACATGGAACTCGAGGGGTTGGTGGACCTGGAGAACGGTCTCGTCGACCGTCGCATCTTCATCGACCCCGAGATCTATCGGGAAGAGCTCGAGCGCATCTTTGCGCGCAGCTGGCTCTTCCTGTGCCATGAAAGCCAAATCGCGCGGCCGGGCGATTTCTTCACGACCTACATGGGCGAAGATCCCGTTCTCGTCACGCGCGGTACGGACGGCAGCGTCCGGGCTTTCCTGAACTCGTGCCGTCATCGCGGAAATCGCCTTTGCCGCGCCGATGACGGCAACGCCACGAGCTTCACCTGCGCCTATCACGGCTGGACGTACCGCAACGACGGAAGCCTGATCGGCGTTCCGTTCTGGAAAGAGGCGTACTTCGGCGAATTACGCCGCGACGACTGGGGTCTCGTTCCGGTCGCGCAGGTGGACGCGTACAAGGGCTTCATCTACGGAACGTTCGATCCCGAAGCGCCGCCGCTGCTGGAGAACCTGGGCGAGATGGCGTGGTACCTCGATGCGCTCTTCGACCGCCGCGAGGGCGGTATCGAGGTGATCGGCGGCGTGCAGAAATGGACGATGCCCTGTAATTGGAAGTTCCCCGGTGAGAATCTCGGCGGCGACGGCTACCACGTCGGTTGGAGTCATCTGTCGGCGATCATGACCGGATTCGATACCGGGCCGACGACCGGCGCCACGCCGGGGAGCCTCGTCTCGCCCGGAAACGGCCACGTCATGATCTGCGTCGGTCCGGACAGCTTGGACGGGATCTCGGCGCCCGAAGTGATCGCGTACGAAGCGGAGATCGCGGACCAGGCACGAGAGCGGCTCGGTCCGCGCTGGGAACGAATCAAGCCGATCGTCGGCACCGTCTTCCCGAATTTCGCGGTGCTGCGCGCCGGGGCCCGAACCTTCCGCGTCTGGCACCCGCGCGGACCGGAGAAAACCGAAGTGTGGTCGTGGGTCTTCACCGACAAGGAGGCGCCGCCGCACGTCAAGGAGGCGATCCGGTTGGCCGGGATTCAAGTCTTCGGCCCGGGCGGGACGTTCGAGCAAGACGACATGGACAATTGGCAAGAGTGCACGCGCTCGTGCCGCGGCGTCGTCGCGCAGCGCTACCCGTTGAACACGCAGATGGGGTTGGGACACGAACGCTATCGCGACGACCTCGGGGCGTGGGCGAGCGATTTCAGCTTGAGCGAGAGCAACCACCGGCAATTCTACCGCCGCTGGGCCGAGCTCATGAAAGACGGAGGCTGAGAAAAGACCGATGCTCGAAGCGAAACGGAAGCAGCTGGGGCTCGACGTGGGGAGGATTCGCGAGATCGAGCAGTTTCTCTACCGGGAAGCGCGCTTGCTCGACGAACGCCGCTTTCACGAGTGGCTGGAGCTGCTCGCCGACGACGTGCACTACTGGATGCCGATGAAGAGCAACCGGTATCCGAAAAACAGCAAAGCGATCAAGATCGCCGATCGCGACAGGGACGTCGACCGCGAGGTCACCCGCGAAGACGAGCTCGCGCTCCTCGACGAGACGAAAGCGACGCTCGACCGCCGGGTGGCGCGGCTCGACACGGGGATGGCCTGGGCCGAAGATCCGCCGTCACGGACGCGGCATCTCATCACCAACGTCGAGATCGAGGGCGATCTCGGTGCATCGGAGGTGACGGTATACTCCAATTTCATCGTCTATCGAACGCGCGCGGAGAAGGAAGAAGAGTTTTACGTCGGCTCCCGTGAGGACGTGTTGCGGCGTGCCGGCGACTCGTGGCAGATCGCCCGTCGGAGAATCGTGCTCGACCAGAACGTCCTCTCGGTGAAGAACGTGAGCATCTTCTTTTGATTCCGGAGCTGCGATTCGCCGACGAGATCCGCCGCGGGCTCGTGAGCCGCGCGATCTTCAGCGACGAAAACATCTACCGGCGCGAGCTCGAACGCATCTTCGCTCGCTGCTGGCTCTTTCTGTGTCACGCGAGTCAAATCGAGCGGCCCGGCGACTTTTTCACGACGTACATGGGCGAAGATGCGGTCTTGGTCACGCGCGGCAGCGACGGGCGGGTTCGTGCGTTCTTGAACTCCTGCCGCCATCGCGGGAACCGCCTTTGCCGAGCCGACGGCGGTAACGCCTCCAGCTTCACCTGCGCCTATCATGGCTGGACGTATCGCAACGACGGCGCCCTGATCGGCGTCCCGTTTTGGAAAGAGGCGTATCACGGCGACTTGCGCCGGGAACAATGGGGGCTCGTCCCGGTCGCGCAAGTCGACGAGTACAAAGGCTTCGTGTACGGGACCTTCGATCCGGAAGCGCCGCCGCTGCTGGAGTATCTCGGTGAGATGACCTGGTATCTCGACACGCTTTTCGAGCGGCGTGACGGCGGGATCGAGCTCATCGGCGGCGTCCACAAATGGATGATGCCCTGCAATTGGAAGTTTCCCGCGGAGAATATCGGCGGCGACGGCTATCACGTCGGTTGGAGCCATCTGTCGGCCATCATGACCGGTTTCGACACGGGCCCGACGACGAGCGCCTCGCTCGGCAGCATGGTCTCGCCCGGCGACAACGGCCATATGATGACCTGCGTCGCGCCGGACAGCGGCGACGGGATATCGGCGCCCGAGGTGATCGCCTACGAGGCGGAGATCCGCGCCGAAGCGCGAGAGCGGTTGGGTCCGCGTTGGGACCGGATCCATCCCATCGTCGGTACCGTCTTTCCGCATTTCTCCGTCTTGCGCGCCGGTGCGCGAACGTTTCGCGTCTGGCACCCGCGCGGGCCGGAGAAGACCGAGGTCTGGTCGTGGGTCTTCACCGATAAGAAAGCGCCGGCCCACGTCAAAGAAGCGATTCGGCTTGCCGGGATCCAGGTGTTCGGGCCCGGCGGGACGTTCGAGCAAGACGACATGGACAACTGGCAAGAGTGTACGCGCTCGTGCCGCGGCGTGGTCGCGCAGCGCTATCCGCTCAACACGCAGATGGGGCTGGGGCACGAACGCTATCGTGAGGACCTGGGCGGCTTTGCGAGCGACTTCAGCTTGAGCGAGAGCAACCACCGAAGCTTTTATCTTCACTGGGCGCAGATGATGGCGGCTCGCAGCTGGACCGAGCTCGCCGAGATCAAGAAAGGGATATGATGCTCTCAAGGACCCGCCGTTTTGCGGCGCTCGCCGTCGCCGCAGCCGTGCTCATCACGCCGCTCTCAGCACAGCCCGGGCGCGCGGCCGATACCGACAACGTCATCCGCTTCGGCGCGTCGCTCGCGCTGACCGGTGGACTGGCCTCCGAAGGGACGCTGGTGAAAGACGGCTACGACTGGATGGTCCGGGAGATCAACGCGCACGGCGGGCTGACCGTCGGCGGCAAGAAGTACACGGTCGAGATCAAGTACTACGACGACGGCAGCGACACGCCGACCGCGGTGCGGCTCACCAAGAAGCTGCTCGACGAAGACCACGTCAACTTCCTGCTCGGGCCGTACGGCAGCGGCGCCACCAACGCCACCAGCGCCGTGGCGGAGCAGTACAAGATTCCGATGGTCGACGCGCACGGCTCGGCGAACACGATCTACGCGAAGGGCAACAAGTACATCTTCGGCGTCCTCAACCCGGCCGACCAGTACGCGACGCCGATGCTGCAGCTCGCGAAGGAGCAGAAGGACCCGCCGAAGACCATCGCGTTCGTCCGTGAGGACACGCTGTTCGCGAACATCGGCATCGAGTCGGCCGCGAAGCAGGCTGAGGCGCTCGGGATGAAGGTGGTCTACAACGAGAAGTATCCGAGCGGGACGAAGGACTTCTCGACCATCATCGCCGCGATCAAGGCGCAAAAGCCCGACATGGTGCTCGCCGGCGGCTATCAAGGCGACATGATCGTCATCACCCGGCAGATCCGCGAAGGCGGGCTCGGCGTGAAGATGCTCGGGTTCCTGCTGGGGCCAACGGTGCGCGGGTACGTGGGCACGCTGGGCGCGCTCGCGGAGGGGACGCTCGAGCCGACCCAGTGGAACGCCAACATGGACTGGCACGACCAGTGGTTCAACCTGAGCTCGGAGCAGTTCGCGGGCGCGTTCGACAAGGAGTACCACTACGTCCCGGACTACCACGCGCCGCAGTCGGCCGCCGCGCTCGAGGTCTTCTACAACGCGATCCGCAAAGCGAACTCGCTCGACGCGCAGAAGGTGCGCGACACGATCGCGTCCAGCACGTTCGAGAGCTTCTACGGCCCGATCAAGTTCAACGACGGCGGGATCAACGTCGCTAAGTCGATGGCGTGCATTCAGATCCAGCACGTCAAGACGACCGGCACGAACGAGCAGCAATACCTCCCGGTCCCGGTCTGGCCGGCGAAGCTGCGCGGCTCGGCGCACGTGATCTATCCGCTGAAGTAAGCGCGCGTTACCCGTGCAAACGGTCCAGGCGATCGTCAACGGGATCCTGGTCGGCGGCTTCTACGCCTCGATGGCGATGGGGTTCTCGATCGTGTGGGGAGTGATGAACATCATCGACCTCGCTCACGGCAGCCTCATCATCATCGGCGCCTACGTGACGTACGAGCTCTGCACGCACCTGGGCGTCGACCCGTTCCTCACCATCCCGGTCGCGGCGGCCGTGCTGTTCGCGCTCGGCTACGTGCTGCAGCGCTATCTCATCAACCGCGTCCTGCAGGCGTCGATCTTCGCGACGCTGATCCTCACGTTCGGGCTCGACCGGGTCCTCGTGAACGCGAACCTGCGCATCTTCTCGGCCGACATCCGGGGGATCACGGTTCCGTACACCGCCGCCGCGCTGACGCTCGGCGACCTGCGCATCCCGCTGATCCGGCTGGCGGTGTTCGGCGTCGCGATCCTCTCGACGCTTGCATTGTGGCTCTTCCTCGAGCGAACGCGGCTCGGAATCGCCATCAAGGCGACGAGCTTCGACCCCGAGGCGGCGCGCTTGTCGGGGATCGATCCCGCGCGCATCTACGCCGTCACGTTCGGGATCGGGGCGGCGCTGGCGGGGATCGCCGGCGCGCTGGTGGCGGCGGTCTCGACGTTCTCGCCGGTGATCGGCGACGGGCTCACGACGCGCGCCTTCGTCGTCGTCGTGCTGGGCGGGCTCGGCAGCGTCCCCGGCGCGATCGCCGGCGGCATCCTGCTCGGCGTCACCGAGAACCTCGTCGCGTCGGCGTTTCCGAGCTTCAGCGATGCCGCGGCGTTCCTGCTGCTCATCGTGTTCCTCGCCGCCCGTCCGCGCGGGCTGTTCGGACGGCGCTTCTATGCGGAGATCTAGCGGCTCGCTGCCGCGCCTCGCGATCGTCTGCGTCGCCGTCGTCGTCGCGCTCGCCGTGCTGCCGCGCTTCACCGGGGTGTTCGTGCAGGCGACGCTCGCGGACGTCTTCATGGTCGGGACGTTCGCGATCGCGCTGAACCTGATCGCCGGCTACGGCGGCTATCCGGCGTTCGGCAACGTCGTGTTCTTCGGGCTCGGCGCGTACGCGACCGGCGTCGCCCAAGCGAATCTTCATCTGCCGTTCGCCGCCGGGTGCCTCGCCGCCGTCATGCTCAGCACGCTGGTCGCCGTCGCCGTCGGCCCGCTGTTCTTCCGGCTGCGCGGGCACTACTTCGCGATCGGGACGCTCGGGCTCAACGGCGCGGTCGCGCAATTGGTCACCAATCTCCCGCTCGCCGGCGGTGCGAAAGGGCTCTCGCTCCCGCTGCCGGCGGGGACGCCCGCGACGATCGCGACATTCTTCTACGAGGTGTTTTTGCTTGTGCTCGTCGTCGCGCTCGCCGCCGCGGTGTGGGTGGACCGGGGCCGGCTCGGCTACGCGTGCCGCGCGCTGCGCGCGGGCGACGACGTCGCGCAGAGCCTCGGCGTCGACACGCTGCGCACGAAGGTCGCGCTGTGGGCCATGAGCGCCGCGCTGACCGGGCTGATCGGCGCGGTCTACGCGTACTCGGTGAACTACATCGAGCCGCCCGACGTCTTCAGCCTGGGGCTTTCCGTGAAGGCGTTCGTGATCATGCTCCTCGGGGGAACCGCCTCGCTGCTCGGCCCGCTCGTCGCCGCGTTCTTCGTCGAAGGCGCCGTCACGCTGACGCAGCACTACTTCCTGAACTACGACGTCGGGGTGCTGGGGCTCATCGTGATCGCGGCGGTGGTCTTCTTTCCGCGCGGCGCCTCGGCGTTCGTGCGCGACCGGTTCTTCGCGCGCCGCAGCGGGGCGGCGCGATGAGCGCGCTGCTCGAGGCGACCGCGTTGCGCGCCGGATACGGCGAGCTCGAGATCGTCCACGGCGTCGACCTCCGCGTCGAGGCCGGCGAATGGGTCGCGCTGGTCGGCGTCGCGGGGGCCGGCAAGTCCACGTTGATGAACGCGATCGCCGGGACGGTGCCGCTGCGCGGCGGAACGCTGCGCTTTGCCGCGACGGAGCTCGCCGGCCGCGCCGTGCACGAGCGGGTCCGGCTCGGGATCGCGCTCGTCCCGCAGGGCCGCCGGCTGTTCGCGGGGATGAGCGTCGAAGAGAATCTCGTCGCGGGCGGTCACGTCCGTTCGTCGCGCGGCGCCGTCGCCGATGCCGCGGAGCGCGCGTACGCGCTCTTCCCGCGCCTGCGCGAGCGCCGCCGCCAAATCGTCGGCACGCTGAGCGGCGGGGAGCAGCAGATGTGCGCGATCGCGCGCGCGCTGATGGCGGGGCCGCGGCTGCTGCTGATCGACGAGCTCTCGCTGGGACTCGCGCCGATTGTCGTCGACGACCTGCTCGAGGCGCTCGAGCGGATCCGCCGCGACGGCACGGCGCTGCTCGTCGTCGAGCAGGACGTCGACGCGGCGCTGCGCTACGCGACGCGCGCGTACGTCATGCAGCTCGGAACGATCGTGCTCTCCGGTGCGTCGACCGACGTGCGCGCGGATCCCGGCTTCGGCGCCTCGTACATGGGGATCGCCGGATGAGCGCGCTCGCGCTGGCCGCGCCGATCCTCGACGTGCGCGGCGTGGTCGTGAGCTACGGCCGTCTGCAGGCGCTGGCCGGCGTCTCGCTCGCCGTCCAGCGCGGCGAAATCGTCGGCGTGATCGGCCCGAACGGCGCCGGGAAGTCGACGCTCGTCGACGTGATCGCCGGGCGGACGCCGCCGTCGCGCGGCGACGTGCTGCTCGACGGCGTCTCGACGCGCGGGCTGCGCGCGTTCCGCGTCGCGCGCCGCGGCATCGCGCGGACGTTCCAGATCGCGCACCCCTTCCGCGACGCGACCGTCCTCGACAGCGTCGTCGTCGCCGTGCTCGCGCAGAGCGCCGAGCTGCGCGCCGCGCGCGAGCGCGCGCTCGAGATGCTGCGCCTCGTCGACCTTGCCGAGCACGCCGATGTGCTCGCGGAGCATCTGGACGTGGCGCGGCGCAAGCGGCTGCAGGTCGCGCAGGCGCTTGCGCTGCGCCCACGGCTGCTGCTGCTCGACGAGATCATGGCGGGACTCCCGCCGGGCGAGATCGACGCGTTCGTCGCGCTGGTCCGGCGGATCAACGCGGCCGGAACCGCGATCCTCGTGGTCGAGCACGTCATGCGGGCGATCCAGGCGCTCGCGCACCGCATCGTCGTCCTGCACCACGGCGAGAAGATCGCCGACGATCCTCCGGACCGGGTGTTCCGCGACCCGGCCGTGATGAAGGCGTACTTGGGCCCGCGCTTCGGCGGCTCGCTCGGGCTCGCGTGAACGGCGCGACGATCGTTCCGCCGCCCGCGGCCGCGGCTTCGTGGTATTCGATCGGGGATGCCGACGCGTGGCGCGACGCGGCGAGCGCCGATCGTCAGGCGTACTGGGCGTCGTTCGTCGACGGCTTCGTGTGGTCGCACCGCCCCTCGCAGGTGTTCGAGGGTTCGCTGCGCGAGCCGCACTGGTTCGCCGACGGCGAGCTGAACGTCACCGAGTCGTGCCTCGACCGCCACGCCGCCTCCCATCCCGATGCGATCGCGTATCACTACGAGCGCGAGGACGGCGCGTCGCGCGGCATCTCGTACGCGGAGCTGCTCGACGAGGTGAACCGCCTCGCCGGCGCGCTGCGCGCCGACGGGATCGGCCGCGGCGACCGCGTCGTCATCTCCATCCCGCTCTCGATCGAGGCGATCGTCGCGATGCTTGCCTGCGCGCGGTTGGGCGCGATCCACTGCGTCGTCTTCGCCGGCCTTGGCAGCGACGCGCTCGCCGAACGGATCCGCGACGTGGGCGCGCGCTGCGTGCTTGCGGGCGACGTCACGTTCCGGCGCGGGCGCGCGATCGATCTGCGGCCGATCCTGAGCGCCGCGCTCGCCGGCACGCCGTCGGTCGAGCGCGTGGTGCTGTGGCGCCGCGGGCCGGAGGGACCGCCGCTGCACCCGCGCGAGGCCGACTGGGAGGCGTACCGCGCCGGCGCGACGCCGGTGCGCTCGGCGACGATCGTCGCGGCCGAGGCGCCGCTGTTCATCCTGCACACCAGCGGAACGACCGGGAAGCCGAAGGGGATCGTGCACGGGCACGGCGGGTTCTTGGTCGGCGCCGCGTCGATCTTCGCCGCGATGACGGGGCTGACGCCGGACGACGTCTTCCTCTGCACGAGCGACGTCGGCTGGATGACCGGCCACATGCAGATGGTCTACGGTGCGCTCGCGAACCGCTATTGCAGCGTGATCCGCGAGGGCGCGCCCGATCATCCCGCGGGCGACGCCACGTACGAGCTCGTCGAGCGCCGCCGAATCACGCAGATCTACACGACGCCGACCTACGCGCGCATGCTGTTGCGCGCCGGCGCCGCTGCGGCGCAACGCTACGATCTCTCCTCGCTGCGCGCGATCTACCTCGGCGGCGAACCGCTCAACGCGCCGGTATGGCGCTTCTTGTTCGAGGACGTCGGCCGCGGACGCGTCGCAGTCTGCCAGCACTGGGGCCAGACGGAGACCGGTGCGCCGAGCCTCGGCTTTCTCCCGACCGAGCCGATCCGGCCGGAACGCACGGGGCGGGGGTTCGGCCCGCTTGCGTTCGATGTCGTCGACGGGGAAGGCCGCACGCTGCCGGCCGGCACCCAGGGCCCGTTCGTGATGCGCGCTCCGTGGCCGCACATGTTCACCGGTGTGTGGAACGATCCCGAACGGTTCGCGGCGTACTTCGAGCGGATCCCGGGCTGCTACGAGACCGGCGACGTCGCGCGCCGCGACGACGAGGGATACTTCGAGGTGATCGGGCGCGCGGACGACATGTTCAACGTTGCCGGGCATCTGCTCGCGCCCGCGTCGATCGAAACCGCACTGCTCGCGCACCCTGCGTGCGGTGAGGCGGCGGCGATCGGGATCCCCGACGCGCTGCGCGGCGAGGTCGTCAAAGCGTTCGTCGTGCTGCGCGAGGGCTATGCGCCGACCGACGCGCTGCGGTTGGAGCTGAGAACCGCCGTCGCGCAACGCGCTGGGCCGATCGCGGCGCCCGCCGTCCTCGATTTCGTCGCGGCGATTCCGAAGACGCGGAGCGGGAAGATCATGCGACGCTTCCTGCGCGCGCGAGAGCTCGGGACCGATCCCGGCGATATGTCCACGGCGGAGGATTGACCAGCCTCGTGACGCGCCCCTAACGGCGAAGCGCGATCGCCTCGATCTCCACCCGCGCGCCGCGCGGGAGCGCCGCGACGGCGACCGTCGAGCGCGCCGGTTTCGGGCCGTCCTCGAACGACTCGCCGTAGACGCCGTTCACCGCACGGAAGTCGTCCATGTCGATCAGGAAGATCGTCGTCTTGACGACGTCGGCGAACGTCAGCCCCGCGGCTGCGAGCACCGCGGCCAGGTTCGCCATCACCTGGCGCGTCTGGGCTTCGATCCCGCCGTCGACGAGCTGTCCGCTCGCCGGATCGAGCCCGATCTGCCCGGAGGTGAAGACGTATCCGCCGGCCGCGACCGCCTGCGAGTACGGGCCGATCGCCTCGGGCGCGGCGACGGTGTGGATCGTCTCGCGGCCGCTCAGCAGCTCACGCGGATTCATGCGTGCGTTCCGGCGAGCGTCTCGGCCGGCGGATCCATCGTGCCCTTGTAGCGCATCGTCTCCGGACCGGCGCCGAAGTTCGTCTGGCGCAATTCCGCGATGCGCGCGAGCTCGTCCGCGGTCAGCCGCGGCGTATCCGGCGCGGCGGCGAACTCGCGCAGCTGCTCGCGGTCGTAGATGTTCGGAAGCACCGTCATCACACGCGGCTCGGCGAGCAGCCATTGGATCGCGGCTTGTCCGAGCGTGCGGCCCGGCGCTTCGAGAAAGCGCAGCGTCTCGACTTTCTGCACGCCGTTGATCAGCCAGGAGCGCGGGCGGTGGCTGCGGTGATCGCTCGGCGGGAACACCGTCTCCTTCGTGTACTTCCCTTCGAGCATCCCGGAGCTGTGCGGGACGCGGATGAAGTACGTCGTCTCGGTCCCGAACGTGTTCGCCGCGTCGACCATCTCGTCCCCGGGGAACTGCTCGAGCATGTTCCAGATCATCTGGACCACGGGCGCGTTGATCCGCGCGGCTTCGATCCCTTCCCACAGCCAGCCGATCGCGGGTCCTAGCGCGATCCCCCAGGTTCGAATCTTCCCTTCGGCCTTGAACCGCTCGAGCAGCTCGATCAGCGTGCCGTCCTTGACCTGTTCCATCCGCGCGTTGTGCATCTGCCAGACGTCGATGTAGTCGGTC
Organism: Candidatus Eremiobacterota bacterium; assembly: GCA_019235885.1. Taxonomy (GTDB): domain Bacteria; phylum Vulcanimicrobiota; class Vulcanimicrobiia; order Vulcanimicrobiales; family Vulcanimicrobiaceae; genus Vulcanimicrobium. The sequence continues at coordinate 102,339 of JAFAKB010000020.1, forward strand.
TGCAGACGCTTCAGCGACTGTTCGAGCGCGAAGCGCACGAACTCCGGCGAGAAGTCTTGCTCGATCTCGTTCTGGCCTTTGCGCTCGCCGGCGTGATGGTACCAGTCGTAGCCGAACTTCGTCGCGTATACGACTTGGTCGCGCCGGTGCGCGAACGCTTTGGCGAGCTGCTCCTCGCTGCGCCCGTTGCCGTACGTGTCGGCGGCATCGAACGTCGTGATCCCCAAATCGAGCGCCTCGTGCAGCATCGCGACGGCGTCGTCGTCGGTTTTCTCGCCCCACCATCCGGTCGAGGTCGTCCACAAGCCGAAGCCGACCTCGCTCACGGTGACCTCGGTGTTGGGAAGGGTGCGATACTTCATGCCGGCTCCTTTGGCGCTGCGGAACGGGCGAAGGTTCGGGACGCGGCGGACGGTTCCCCGGCCACGGCGGCGAATCGCGCCGCATGACCACGCCCGAACCCGGCCTGTTCGGCGACGCGCTCGCCCGCGTCGCCGCTTGGATCGACGAGTACTACCGCGACCCGTACCGCTTCGCGGTCCTCTCGCGCGCGCAGCCGGGCGACCTCGTGCGCGCGCTGCCGGCGCATGCACCGCTGGAGGGCGAACCGTTCGAGCGTATCTTCGCCGACTTCGAGCGCTTCGTCGTCCCCGGGATCACGCACTGGAACCACCCGCGCTTCTTCGCGTACTTCGCGATCAGCGCGGCGCCCGTGACCGTCCTCGCCGAAGCGCTCGCCGCGGCGCTCGACGTGAACGCGATGCTCTGGCGCACTTCGCCGGCGGCGACGGAGCTCGAGGACGTCACGCTCGGCTGGCTGCGCGAGATGATGGGACTCCCCGCGGCGTTTCACGGGATCGTCTACGACACCGCCTCGACCGGCGGCTTCACCGCGCTCGCCGCCGCGCGCGAGTCGCTCGAGCTCGACATTCGCGCGCGCGGGATGGCCGGCCGAAGCGATCTGCCGGCGCTGCGCGTGTACGTCACGGAGCACACGCACTCGCACGTCGAGAAAGGCGCGATCGCGCTCGGGATCGGCCGCGAGAACGTGCTGAAGATACCGGTCGACGAAACGTTCGCGATGCGTCCCGACGCGTTGGCGCGCGCGATCGACGAGGACCGTGCAGCGGGGCGGATCCCGATGTGCGCGGTCGCCACCGTCGGCACCACCTCGACGACCTCGAGCGATCCGGTCGCGGCGATTCGCGCGCTGACGCGCGAGCGCGGCGTGTGGCTGCACGTCGACGCGGCGTATGCCGGACCGGCCGCGATCTTGCCGGAGTTTCGCTACCTACTCGATCCGGCGCACGAGGCCGACTCGATCGTGGTGAACCCGCACAAGTGGCTGTTCGTTCCGGTCGACCTGTCGGTGCTGTACGTGCGCGACCCCGAGCTGCTGCGGCGCACGTTCAGCTTGGCGTCCGACGTGCTCGCGACGACGGAAACGGGCGTGCACAACTACATGGACTACGGTCTGCAGCTCGGCCGCCGTTTCCGTGCGCTCAAGCTGTGGTTCGCGCTGCGCACGTACGGCGTGCGCGGCATCCAAGCGCGGCTGCGCAACCACATCGCGCTCGCGCAGGAGCTCGCCGCGTGGATCACGTCCGAACCGGACTGGGAGGTCGCTGCGCCGCACCCGCTCTCGGTCGTCTGCTTTCGCTACGTCCCCGAGGGCGCGCAGGACGCGGAGGCGGTCGACGCGCTGAACGTTGCGATCATGGACGCGGTGAATGCGAGCGGCGAAGCGTTTCTGTCCTCGACGCGGCTGCACGGCCGCCTCGTGCTGCGCATCGCGATCGGCAACGAGCGCACGACGCGCGAGGACGTCCGCGCGGTGTGGGAGCTGCTGCGCGCGGAAGCGGCAAAACGCCGGCCGCTGCCGGCTATCTAGGGCCGAACGCGCGTTCGGGTCCCAGCAGCCGGCCTTCGAACGCGCGTTCGAAAAGCATCGAGCGCCGCGGCGCACAATGCTCCTCGTCCCGATGCGCGACGAACGGAACGAAGGCCGCGGCCGCTGGCAGATCTCGCCGGCGCGGCGGCTCGCGCTGCGCAGCGAGGACCTCGCGCGCTGCGCCGAGTGCAAGACGCCGGCGTTCGCTGCGTTCGGCGACCACGTCGCGCTGCGCGCGTGGATCCTCGAGCACCGCAAGGAGCTCGCCGCCGAGCTGCGCGACTACTTTCGCAAGAACCCCGAGCTGCATCCGCGCCCCGACCACTGGTTCGGTTTGCTGACGATGCAGCTGCGCGCCGAAGTCGTGCTCGCGTGGGAGCGTTCGGCGCTCGAGCCCGTGAGCGCGATTCCACTCGATGACGTCGCGGCGCGCGAAGACGCCGGCGCGCTGGTGCCGGAAGCGCTGCGAGCGTTTCTGGTCGACGGCTTCGTGGCGCCGGTGTGCGGCGCGTGTCGTACGTTGCTGGCGCGACCGCCACGCTCGGCGAACGCCGTGCGCGAGCGCTACGCGCGCTGGTTCTTCGACGGCGACGCGAAGGCCGCGCAGAGGACCGACCCGGTGCGCTGGGAGCTGCTCGAGGACGCGATCGCGCACTGCCTCATCGGCGAGCGCGATCTTGCGCTCGTCTCAGAACGCGGCAAATAGCGGGCGCACCTTCGCGTCGTCGAACGCCGCCGCCTCGGGCACTTCGATCAGCGTGACGACGTGCGCGGTCGCGATCTCCGCGCGGTGTGCGACGACGCCGTCGCAGCGCAGGTCGACGCCGACTTCGACGAACGGTGCTCCTGATTCGACCGCCTCGCGTATGCGCTGCGCGTCTGCCGCGTCGACGACGTAAGTTCCCTTGGTGAGAAAGACGGTGTACTGCGGCATCGCTGGCACCGATGCTACGCCGGGCGGCGGGCACCGTTCTACAAAGTTGTCCGGAAGTTGGGGCGGCCGGTGTGGAGGCGCTGTGGAGGCCGCCGAGTCCGGTCCGGCGGCCGCCTTCCCGGCGTACTGAGCTAACTCTCATCGCTCTCTCATGCAAGGGGATGCCGTGCGGGCCTACAAACTATGAAACTAAGCCTAATTCCTTCGGACAAGGAGCTCATGCTCGCTCGCCGGTTCCCGCTCGTCGTCGTCCTCCTGGTGGTGCTCGTCGTACGTCGCCGCGGTCACCGGCGGGCTCGGCAAGCTCAGCATCGCGGCGCAGGGCGCGCACCGCTCGACCGGCTCGCCGTTCGACGGTCTGGTCTTCGGCGATCGGAGCGGGCTGACGTACCAGCACGACGCGGGACAGCGCTGGGCCGGCGAGTACGTGAAGCTCCGCTACGCGCTGAACGAGCGGATCACGCTGAACACCGGCGGGATCGTCGCCAACCGCGGCAGCGCGCTGACCACGCGGCGAGCAGTGCGACGTTGCAGACGCTCCACACGGCGATCGCCGCCAGCAGGAGCGGGCGGTGCTCGCGGACGCGTAGCGGGTGCACGAACTGCACCGGCGCGAACGTCAGCGCCGCGAAGACCGCGACGACCGCGAAGGCGGCGAACGCTGGAGGTCGCCATAGAAGGAGATAGAACGCCACCACGTTCCAGAACGCCGGAAAGCCGTTGAAATAGCGGTCGGGTGTCTTCAGGTCGGTGCGTGCGTAGTGGTATAGCGCGGAGACGAGGATCAGCGCGACTGCCACGAACGACCAGGGTGCAGGGATGAGGTGGGTGTGACCGATCAGAACCGCAGGCACGAGCACGAACGTGACATAGTCGACGACGAGGTCCAGCGTGCCGCCGTCAATGGCCGGCAGGACGTCGCGCACGCGGAACCGGCGCGCCAGCGGTCCGTCGAGGCCGTCGGCGAAGAGCGCGAGCGCGAGCCACAGCAGCGCTCCGCGCGTGTCGCCGCGCTCCGCCGCGTACAGCGCGAGCACGCCGAGGATCATCATGCCGGCGGTGAACGCGTGCACCAGCCAGGCCGCCGTAACCGCGAGGACGCCGGGTCGGTTCACCGTGGATGACCTGCCTTTCTGGCCGGCGGTGCGCGCATGATCGGCACGAGACGCGCGGCGTTCTTGCTGTTCTCTCGGCCCGTCATCGAGGACGACGAGATCGCCGAAGTCGTCGATTGCTTGAAGTCGGGATGGATCACCTCCGGTCCGCGCGTCGCACGCTTCGAGGAGATGGTGCGGGAGCGCGTCGGCGCCGCGCACGCGGTCGCGGTCAACTCGGCGACCGCCGGGCTCCACATCGCGCTCCACGCGCTCGGCGCGGGTCCCGGCGACGAGGTGGTCGTCCCCTCGATCACCTGGGCGTCGACCGCGAACGCGGTTGAGCTGCTCGGTGCACGAGCCGTCCTCGCCGACGTCGATCCGCGCACGCTGCAGCTCGATCCCGCGGACGTCGCGCGCCGTCTCACGCCGCGCACGCGCGCGGTGATCCCCGTGCACTATGCCGGCGCGCCCGCCGATACGGACGCGATTCGCGCGGCCGTCGCCGGACGCAGCGTGACCGTGATCGAGGACGCCGCGCACGCGATCGGAACGTCGTATCGCGGCCGCGCGGTCGGCGGCGGGGGAGCGATCGCCGTCTTCAGCTTTCACCCGATCAAGAACATCACGACCGGCGAGGGCGGGATGGTCGTCTGCCACGACGCGGCGCTCGCCGAGCGGCTGCGGCTGCTGCGCTTCCACGGCGTCTCGAAAGACGCATGGAAGCGGTATGCGCGCGGCGGAACCCCGCAGTACGAGGTCGTCGAGCCCGGCTACAAGTACAACATGCTCGACATCCAGGCCGCGCTGGGCGTCGTGCAACTGCCGAAGCTGGACCGCTTCATTGCGGCGCGGCGCGCCCTGGCGGAACGGTACGACGATCTGCTCGCGGATCTCCCCGGGGTCCGCCCCATCGACCGCGTGGACTATCCCTCGGAGCACGCTTGGCATCTCTACGTCGTTCGGCTGCGGCTGGAGGCGCTCGCGGCGGACCGCGACACGATCATCGGCGACCTCGCCGAGGAGAACGTCGGCGCGGGACTGCACTTCACCGCGCTCCACCGGCACGCGTACTACCGTGAGAAGTACGGCTATGCTCCGGGCGATCTCCCGCACGCCTCCGCGGCGTCCGACGAGATACTCTCGCTGCCGCTCTACCCGGGGCTGACCGCCGCCGACCAGGACGACGTCGTGCGCGCGCTCCGCGCCGTGCTGCTGCGCCGAGCCGCCTGACGTGAAGATCCTGATCCTCGGCGTGAACGGGTTCATTGGTCACGCGCTGCTCCGCCGCATCCTCCAGCACACGTCGTGGGAGGTCGCCGGCTTGGACGTCGGCGACGACCGCGTGTGCGCTCTCGCCGGCTCGCCGCGGTTCCGGTTCGTGCGCGCCGACATTCGCAAGCACCGCAGGCGCATCGAGCAACTCGTCGCGGACGCCGACGTGGTCATCCCGCTCGCCGCGTTCACGCGTCCGGCCGACTACGTGCGCGACCCGCTCGCGACGTTCGAGCTGGACTTCGAGGAGAACCTGCGGACCGTCCGCGCCGCCGTGCGCACGGACACGCGCGTGCTGTTCCCCTCGACCTCGGAGGTGTACGGGCTGTGCGAGGACGAGCGCTTCAACGAGGAGACGAGCCGGCTCGTGGTCGGGCCGATCGCGAAGGAGCGCTGGATGTACAGCTGCAGCAAGCAGCTGTTGGACCGTGTGATCTGGGCCTACGGGCGGCGCGGCCTGCGCTTCACGATCTTCCGGCCGTTCAACTGGTTCGGCCCGAACCTCGACGACGTCCGCCAGTCGGCGCCGGGGAGCGCGCGCGTGGTGACGCAGTTCATCGGGCACCTGATGCGCCGTGAGCCGATCCCGTTGGTCGACGGCGGGCGGCAGCGCCGCACGTTCACGTACGTCGACGACGGCGTCGACGCGCTGATGCGCATCATCGCGAACGAGGACGGGCGCGCGAACGCGGCGATCTTCAACCTCGGCAATCCGGCGAACGACGTGTCGATCCGCGAGCTGGCCGAGTTGCTGATCGCGAAGCTGGCACGATTCCCCGGCTTCGCGGCGGCTGCTGCCGCCGCGAGGCTCGAAGAGGTCTCCGCCGAGCGCTACTACGGCCCCGCGTACCAGGATGTTCCGCGGCGCGCGCCCGACATCACCGCGGCGCGCACGCAGCTCGGGTGGGAGCCGCGCGTGCCGCTGCGCCTCGGCCTGCGCCGCACGCTCGCGTACTACGCCGAGGACGCATCGCCCGCGCGCGCGTACGGCACGGCCGGGTCCAGCGAGCGATGAGCGCCCGCGACTTCACCGTCATCAGCTGGGCGACGCGGTCGTACGCGCACCTCGCGGCGGGCGCGATCGAGGACTGTGCGCGGCTCGGCTACCGCTACCATTTCTACGAGATCGACGAGGAGTACGCCTCGCTGATGCGCGCGTGGTGCAACCACCCGCACGTGATCCGCCGCGGTGTCGCGGAGTTCGGGACGGTGCTGTTCATGGACATCGAGTGCCGCATCCTCGAGCCGCTGCCCGCGCACTGGACCGCACCGCTCGTCTCCGTGCGCCGCCCCGCCCAGAAGTTCTGGATCCGCTACAACAGCGGGACCGTGATGGCGGACGAGCGCTGTCTGCCGTGGATCGACACCTGGATCGCGGTCCTCGAGGAGTGGAAGCTCGGCGAGCTCGCGCCCGACGACTACGTGCACTGGCCGGGCGATCTGTGCGACGAGCTCGCGCTCGCGGCCGCGCTGGCCGCGCACCGGGTGCGCGTCGCCACGCCGGAACTCGAGTACGTCGACCGCGCGACGACCGCGGAGATCGCGCGCGGGCTGTGGCGCAACGCGCACACGATCATGCAGCACCCGACCATCCACCACTGGCCGAACGAGCCTGACCCGCTCGAGTGCAAGAAGCTGTTCTGGCAGAACTATCCCGGCGATCCGGCGAGCGCCGCCGCCTTTTTCGCCGGCGCAACCGGCGAGCTGCGCCGGGACGGGTGGGTGTTCGACGCCGTGCGGCGGCGTTACGCGCCCGCGGAGCACTGGCCGGACGGCGCGCGCGCCTGGGTCGACGACGCCGTCGTGCTCACCTCGGCGCAGCGCTGATCGGAACGAACGCGCCCTCGCGCGCGGAGCGCCGGATCGCCTCGACGACCGTCAGATCGCCGAGCGCGTCGCGCGGCGTGTTGCGGCACGCGCCGGCGCCGCCGACGGCCTCGACGAACGCGCGCGCTTGCGCGGCGAAACCGTCCTCGCCCGGCGCGAAAACGCGCGCCTCGGCCGCCTCGCCGCGCAGCACGCGCAGCGAGCCCGGACCCGTCTCCGAGGGCAGCAGCTCGAGCGTCGCCGCGGTGCCGCGCAGCGTCACGCGCCAACTGTCGTGCTCCGCGGACTTCACGTAGCCCGCGACGAGGCTGACCGGGAGACCGGGCGAGAAGCGCAGCAGCGCCGCGCACGTCTCCTCGCGCACGAACCGCCCGCCGGCGTGCACGACGCTGTTCGCGACCGCCATGACGCCGTCGGGCTCGCCGAGCAGCCAGCGCAGCGGGTTCACGAAACAGTACGTCATGTGCGTGAGCGGCATCCCGGCGCTCGCGTCTTCGTCGTAGTACCAGCTCGCCGGATCGGCGGCCCACAGCGCAACCGCGTCCGCCGCGACGAGACGGCCCAGCGTCTCCGCGGCGATCAGCTCCTTCGCGGTCTCCCAGACGCGCTTGTAGCGCGCCTCGAACCCCGCCTCGACGACGACGCCGCGCGAGCGCGCGGCCGCAGCGAGCGCGCGGCCGGCGCTCGCGGTGGTCGCAAGCGGTCCGCCGATCAGGACGTGCGCGCCCGCGCCGACCACCGCCAGCGCGATCGCGTCTTGCACGTCGTGCGGCACCTCGACCAGCACCGCGTCCGGCCGCGCCGCCGTCATGTCGTCGACGTCTTCGAAGACCGGCGCTCCGCCGAATCGCTCGGCGAGCGCGCGGGCACGTTCCGGCCGGCCTGCGAGAACGCCGCACAGCGTGACCCCGCCGGTCGCGAGCAGCGCTTCGAGACGGCGGTGCGCCATCGCTCCCGCTCCGGCGACCGCGAGCCGCAGCGGTGCGGGGCGGCGCACTTACGAGGCTCGCCGCACCGCGTGACGGTAGAGATGGCAGCGCGGATCGAGGATGAAGCGCGCCATCAGCGCGATTCGCGAGCGCACCACCGGACGGGTGCGGTAAAACTCGGGCGCGGCCGCGAGGACGCGCGGCAGCCGGTTCCACGGCACGCGCGGGAAATCGTGATGCTCGGCGTGATAGCCGAAGTTCAGCTCCAGCGGGCTCGCCCACGAGATGTAGTCGTTCGTCTCCTCGCCGTCCGCGATCAGCACGTGCTCCTGGATCACGCGCGTGCCGAGCGGGTGGAATCCCGTCGCGAGCGATTGCGAGAGCAGGAGGTACGCGATCGCGCCCGGGCCGCATCGCAGCAGGAGCACGGCCGTGACGAGGATCTGAAGCGCGGCGTTGGCGATCATCCAGCCGTCCCAGAACCGCTCGGTCGCGCGGAACTTCGCGACGCGCCGCCACTGGAAGTACGGAAACGCCGCGAGCCACAGCGCCTTGCGCAGCGGGTCGTTGCCGACCCACGCCGCCTCGGCGCGCGTCGGGATCCCGACATCCATCGCGTAGTCGCCCATCGCGTTGTGGTGCCGGGCGTGATAGCGGAAGAACGGCATCGCGGTCCACGTGACGAGCCCGAGGTTCGCGATCAGCGCGATCGCGCGGTTCGCCCGCCGGGTTCGGAAGATCAGCGCGTGGCAGGCTTCGTGGATCAGCGCGTTCACCGCGGCTGCGCCGAATGCGCCGAACGCGAACGCGGCGATCGGGATCGCCCATGCCGGACCGCGCGCCACGGCGGCGGCGGTTCCGAGCTGCGCCGCGACGACCGCGACGGCGAGCAGCGCCGACCACGGGTTCGTCCCGATCAGCGCGCGCACGTCCGGATGCGCGTCGGTGATCGCGCGGCGGCGCCGGCGTTCGGCCGCGGGGCCCGCGGCGATCGCGAATTCCGGGACGAACGGATGGGACCTTACCCCGACGCCGGCTCGCAGTTCCACGCGGACACCTCGCATCGCAGTGTTATAGACCGGGCGGGCGGTTTCCTGCCTATAGAAACCGCTGCCGCGCGACCGAACGGCGCGGCGATGACGTATGATGAGCTCGACAAGCTCAGCTCCAAGGAGCTCCACACCGCGCCTTCCGCCACGCCGAGCACCACCTGAACCTGAAGTTCTTCTGGGACCTCCTCGAAATGGTCCCCGCCGCGAAAGCGGTCGAGGGCGAGATCCGGGAATCCGAAGGCGAGACGCTCCACCCGACGCTGCAAGTCGCGGACGCGGTGAGGGAAGACCCCGGCCTGATGGATGCGCTGCGCCCGGTCTACATCGATTACTTGGTCAAACACCCGGACGCCTGAAGTCCAAGAGAACCATCGCACATAACTTTGCGATGATCCGCGCGCGCGGCAGACGCGCCTGCCGTGAAGTCGTGGTGCTGGTTCGTGCCGGTGGAGCACGGCGACGGATTGGCGGATGGCGCGAGAATACGTGGACAGCAGCAGCATCGAGTCGTTCGACTACGACGAACGCATGGCGGCGCTGGACCTGGCTTTCGTCGGCGGGCAGGCGTATCGCTACTACGGCGTGCCGGAACGCGTGCGCGACGGGCTACGCGCGGCCGAGTCGCCGACCGAACGCGATGGTCGCAAATCGCGTCTTTGCGCCGGTCGTTTCGTCAGAACGTGCGCAAGTACGCTTCCCGCTCCCACGGATGCACGGCGCGGCGGTAGCGCTCGTACTCGGCGAGCTTGGCGTCACGGAAGGCGTGGTAGATGTGGTCGCCGAGCGCGCCGCGGATCACTACGTCCTCGTCGAGCGCGGCGATCGCTTGGCGCAGCGATTTCGGCAGCTGCCGGATGCCGTGCTCCTTGCGGAAGTGCTCGCCCAGCTCGTACGTGGAGCCGGTGAACGAGTCGCCGGGGAGGCTGCGCGTGCGAATGCCGTCGGCGAGCGCTTCGACCAGCACCGCCATCGCGAGATACGGGTTGCACGAGGCGTCGGGACTGCGCACTTCGAGCAGCGGCGGCTCCTCGCCGAACGCGGGCGGGACGCGGACGAGCGCGTTCGCGCTGCGCTGCGACCACACCGTGTAGACCGGCGCGTCCCAGGCGGCGACGAGCCGCTTGTACGAGTTCACCGTCTGATTGCAGATCGCGGTGAATCCGGGCGCGTGGTCGAGCAGCCCCGCGATCGCGTGGAGTCGCACGGCCTCGTCGACGTCGCCGAGCGCGAAGTACACGTGCATCCCGCTGCCCGCCGACTCTTCGAGCGGCTTCGGCATGAACGTCGCGTGCAAGCCGTGGCGCTGCGCGACGCGGCGCACGACGCCGCGTACCGTCATGAGGCGGTCCGCCATCGTCAGCACGCCGGACGCCGTCA
>JAFAKB010000021.1 GCA_019235885.1 Candidatus Eremiobacterota bacterium
CGTTAGTCCGCGACCGCGGCGGGCGCCTTTCCGTTGTTTGAAGCGGCTTTGCCGAGCGCCTCGCGGATCTTGCCTTCGATCTCCACGGCGAGTTCGGTGTGTTCCTCGAGGTAGGCTTTGGCGTTCTCGCGCCCTTGCCCGATGCGCTGCTCGCCGTAGGTATACCACGAACCGCATTTCCCGATGATGTTGCGTTCGAGTGCGACGTCGATGATCGAGCCCATCTTCGAGATCCCCTTGCCGTAGGTGATGTCGAACTCGGCTTGACGGAACGGCGGCGCGACCTTGTTCTTGACGACCTTGACGCGCGTGCGCGTGCCGACGACGTCCTGGCCGACCTTAATCGTCTCGAGCTTGCGCACGTCCAGACGAACCGACGCATAAAACTTCAGCGCGCGCCCGCCTGACGTCGTTTCGGGATTGCCGAACATGACGCCGACTTTTTCGCGCAGCTGGTTGATGAAGATCATCACGCACTTCGAGCGCGAGATCGCCGAGGTGAGCTTGCGCAGCGCCTGCGACATCAGCCGCGCCTGCAGGCCGACGTGGGTGTCGCCCATGTCGCCCTCGAGCTCGGCTTTGGTGACGAGCGCGGCGACGGAGTCGACGACGACGACGTCGATCGCGTTCGAGCGCACCAGCATCTCAGCGATGTCGAGCGCCTGTTCACCGGCGTCGGGCTGCGAGACGAGCAGGTTGTCGAGGTCGATCCCAAGCCCTTGCGCGTAGGTCGGGTCGAGCGCGTGCTCGACGTCGATGAAGGCCGCCGTCCCGCCGAGCTTCTGCGCTTCGGCGATGACGTGCAGCGCGAGCGTCGTCTTCCCGCTCGACTCCGGTCCGTAGACTTCGATGATCCGCCCGCGCGGCAGACCGCCGACGCCCAGGGCGAGGTCGAGGGCGATCGAGCCGGTCGAGATGACGTCGAACGTCATCTTCTCTTGAATCTCGCCCATTTTCATGATCGAGCCTTTGCCGAACTGGCGCTCGATCTGCGCGAGCGCGTTGGACAAGGCTACTGCTTTTTCGTCGGCCATGATGCTCCGTGCGGCAAAAGTGCTGTCGGTTCGATCCGACGGTACCGCGCCGTTGTGCCAGATGCGTGGCAGCGTGCGAATCGCCGGTCTGCCGGTTCCATCCCACGCTGCTCCCGCGCCGGCAAGTGGCGCGTCGTTACGTCCTCACTTCGGAGCAGGCGGGCATCGAACCTGTGTTCGACAGCGCTCTATCTTAGGTCTTTACTTAATTAAGCGATTACCATATAATGGCCGCAGATGCAGGGCTTTGCCGCGCTGGCCGACCCCACTCGGCGCAAGATCGTCGAGATGCTCGCCGTCCGCGAGCTCGCGGCCGGCGAGATCGCGCGCCGCTTCGACATGACCGCGCCGGCCGTCTCGCAGCATTTGCGCCTCTTGCGCGACGCGCGGCTGGTGCACGTCCGCCGCGACGCCCAGCGCCGCATCTACGCGCTCGATCCGCGCGGGCTCGCCGAGCTCGACGCGTGGATCGCACGTTACCGCCGCTTCTGGCACGACCACCTCGACACGCTCGAGCACGAGCTCGGAGGATCACGATGAACGAACTCCCCGGCGACGGCGACTACGGCACCCGCATCGATCCGCATACGATCCGCTTCGAGCGCGATCTTTTCGGCCCGATCGAGCGCGTGTGGTCGTACCTGACGGAGTCCGACAAGCGCGCGACCTGGCTGTATCCGGGCGATATTCCGAGTACGCCGGGCGGAGAGTCACGCAAGTCGTGGCCGGGCAAGGACGGCGAACCGCAGTTCACCATCGTGATTCGAACGCGCATCTACGATCCGCCGCGGACCCTGGAGTACGAGGTGAGCGAGGCGGCCGCCGGCGCGCCGGCGCGCGATTCGCGCGTTCGCTTCGAGCTCCGCGAAGACGGCGAGCGCGTTCACCTCACGCTGACCCATGCCGCGCTCGCGCCAGAAGCGTTCGCGTCCGTCGGCGCCGGGTGGCACGCGCACCTTGCCGTGCTGGTCGCCGTCCTTACGGAGACTGCAGGCGACGACGCCGAGACGCGGTACGAACGGCTCCTACCGCGCTACGAGGCGATGGCCGCACCCTGAGGGTCTATCCCGAGCGATTCGCGGAGTGAATCAACGTCTGCAATCAAGAACGGTCTGCGTAAGCGGTCAACGAGTGGTCCAGATTGCGTCGGATCCAGGGTTCTGGTTGAAGTCGTAGAGCGCGTTGGGCGGATTGCGGTCGGCGTGCCGCCAGTAAATCAGGACGACGCGCGTTTTTCCGACCACGACGTTCGGCGGGAGCTTCCCGCAGAGCTGGTTCTCAGCGATCGTCGTCTTCGCTTGCCAGACCGGAGACACCGGGCTCGGATCGGAGCAGGCGAGTCGGCGGCCGTCAATCGTCGTGTCGAAGCTCAGCGAAAAGGTGGTTTCCTCGCCGGTCACGTCGTCCTTGATCGTCAGGCGTGGCGACACGAGCGAGGACGTTGCGATCAGCCGGTAGCGCAGCACCGTTCCCGACGTTGCCAGCAGCTGCGCCGAGTCGGCGGGCCGGCGCGGATTGTCCCATAGGAGGACCGGCGTGGCGGCCGCGTTTCCGCGACCGCCGACGGCGGTGAGGATCAATGCCGCCAGCGTCATGCCGACGTTTGAACGGCCAGACATCACGGCTGCGTCGTGATCGCGGTCATCGTTCGTTCACTAGTTTCAAAAGGCGCCGAGTTGTCCTGCACGGCTGCCGGGTAAAAACCGCCGCACCCCGACAGGCGCGGTGCGGCGAGGTGGCAAAAGCCGCGCCATGCAAGTGAAATCGATCGCGTGGACGGCCTACCCGGCGAAGGACGTCGCGAAGCTGCTGGCGTTCTACCGCGATGCGCTGGGTTTGCGCGTCGACCGCGCGCACCCCAGCGAGGCGGAGGCGCAGTTCGTCGAGTTCGACCTCGGCAACGACCACTGGTTCACCATTTTGCCCGAAGCCTTTTTGGGCCGCCCGGCCGGCAGCGGCGTCGGCGTGACGTTCGAAGTCGACGACGTCGACGCCGCGCTGGCCGCGGTTCGCGGCGGCGCACGCAGCGCCGATGAAACGCCGAGCGACTATCCCAACTGCCGCATCGCCTCGTTCGAGGATCCGGAGGGCAACAAAGTGTCGCTCCACCAGTTCAAAGCTGCGACGACGTAACTAGAGCACGACTGCACCTGTAGGTTTCCTCGCCCGGGTACGCCGTCCAATGCGACTCGTGCCAATAGCCGGCGTCTCGAAGGTCGAGAGCGTCGTCGTGCACCGCGAAGCGCATGCGGCTCCAGGCCGAGCCGCGCATCTTCCTGACAAGGTCCGAGTCGTCCAGTTGGAAGTAGGTGAAGCGGTCGGTCCCCGCGCCGCCGGCACGCTCGCCGTGCGCGATGCGTTTTCCCGTGCCGTCCGCCGAGAACGCGAAGTCGTACTTCGTGTACGGCCACTCGCTGGACGAGCAGCTCCAACGGCCGTGGAGCACCGGAATCGGCGGGGGATGCTTCGCCGCGGGCGCGACGCCGGCGTCCAGCGACCGCAGGCCGATTCGTTCTGTGGGCAGATCGTAGAACAGATCGACGGACTGCAGCACGGCCAGCCCGACGACGATGCGGTTTTGCGGACCGCGGCGCATCACCAGATGGAGCTGGGCGTCGGGGCCGATCGCGTACGTGTGCGACCACGTCCCCACCGTAAGCGAAGCCGTGGTGCCGGGCGGCAGCGGGGTCGGTATGATGGCTCCTGTCGTAACGACGGTGAGGTATGGTGTTCCGGTGTCGAACAGCATCTCGCCGCAGACTTTGCTCGTCACGCCCCCGGCAAATCGCACGCAGCCGACCGGCGTCTGCGCGCCGGTGACGTCGATCATCGTGAACCGTTGCAACGCGGCATCGCCGGGATCGAGCGTGAGCGACGGTGCGTCCAGCGCCGCGTGCACGATGTAACGCGGCCGGTACGCTTCCAATGCGTTGAGTGGGTTCTGACAACAAGCCCCGGCCGGTGGGTCGACGTTTCCGATTCCGAACATTCCCGCGAAAAGAGCACCGAAGATCTCCGGCGCTCTGCAGTTCGCGGCCGGACAATCGCGGCGCTGATCCACGCAGCTCAAGCTGTCGATGAGCTCGACCAGCGTCGATGCCGGACCAACGGTGCCGGGGAGCGCGAGCTGGACCCGAGCCTGCTCGCCGTGCAACACCAAACCGCTTGCGAACGCGCCGTCGGCCGGTGTCCCGGTTCGCTCCGCGGCGCCGGGCGGAAGCGCCCCTGCCAGCACGCGCATCCCCGAGGTGCTCGTGCTCAGCATCAGCCGCACGGGGCGGTTCCCCACCGTCACGTCGATCCCGATCCGCGGAGCACCGCGCGGACCGCGCTCGACGTGCAGCGGGACGACGGTTTGCGTCGCGAGCGCCAGGCCAGCCGCGGCGGCAAGAGCCAACATTCCGCCGACTACGCCGCGGTCTCGAAGAGTGCTTTGGTGAACTGGGCGGGGTCGAACGGGGCGAGCGCGTCTTGCGACTCGCCGAGGCCGATATACTTCACCGGAACGACGAGCTGGTCGACGATTCCGACCAGGACGCCGCCTTTCGCGGTCGAGTCGAGCTTGGTCACGATCACGCCGGTCAGCTGCGTCGCTTCGTTGAAGAGCTTCGCTTGCGAGAGCGCGTTCTGGCCGGTCGTGCCGTCGACGACCAACAGCGTCTCGGCCGGCGGCGCGCCGGTCTCGCGCTCGATGATGCGCCGCATCTTCTTCAGCTCTTCCATCAGGTTGGTCTTGGTCTGCAGGCGGCCGGCGGTGTCGACCAGCACAACGTCGATCCCGCGCGCCTTCGCCGCGTTCATCCCGTCGAACACGACCGAAGCCGGATCGGAGCCTTCCGCCCCGCGCACGTACTCGGCTCCGGCGCGCTTCGCCCAGATTTCGAGCTGCTCGGCGGCGGCGGCGCGAAACGTGTCGGCCGCGACGACGAGGACGTGCTTGCGCTGCGCGCGCAGGAGCGCCGCGAGCTTGCCGATCGTCGTGGTCTTGCCGCTGCCGTTGACCCCGACGACCAGGATCACCGCCGGTTTCGCGTTAAGGTGCAATCCCATCTCGGGGAGCGTGAGAAAGTTTTGGACGTCGCGGCGGAAGCGCGCGACCACTTGATCGCTCGTCTGGTAGCGGTCTTGCTTGGCGACGACGCGCAGCGCCTCGACGATCTTCACCGTCGTCGGGACGCCGAAGTCCGCCTTGAGCAGGATCTCCTCGAGATCGTCCCACAGCTCGTCGTCGACCGGCCGCCGCGCCAGCGCCATCGTCTCCAGCTCCCCGCCGAACGCCTCGCGCGTCCGGCTGAGTGCCGCCTTGATCTTCCCGAACCAGCTCACAACAAAGCGTTTCTTCGGCGCACCTCATCGCCTTCCCGGAAGGCTCGCCGCGCGCCGGCACGCGTAGGAATCGGCCTCCGGGTATGCCGTCCACTGTGATTCGTGCCAGTAGCCGCCCTCGCGGAGCTCTAGGGCGTCGCCGTGAAACTTGAGATCCATTTCCGTCCATACCCCGCCGGAGGTTTGCATCGCGAAGCTCTCTTTGTCGAGAGACATGTACGTGAAAGGCTCCGACATCGCAGGGGCGCGAGGTTGCGTACGCACCGTACGGGTTCCGGTGCCGTCGGCCGCGAACGCGAACCCGACGGTCGCGGACGGCACCTGATCCGACTTGCAACGCCAGCGGCCTAACAGCGGCGGGAACGGCGCCGCCCGCTTCGCTGCCGGCGCAACGCCGCGATCCAGGGCGCGCAGGCCGATCGCTCCAGCCGGAAGATCGTACAGCAGGTCGATGGACTGCAGCGCGGCCAGTCCCACCACGATGCTGTTCCACGCGCCGCGGCGCATCACCAGACGCGGTCCCGAGCGCACGCCCATCGCGTAGGTATGCGACCAGCCGCCGACCGTCAACGTCGCCGTCGTCCGCGTCGGCAGCGGGGTCGGCGTGATCCGTCCGTTCGTCGTCACCGTGAGATCGAGTGTCGTCGTGTCGAAGGACACTTCGCCGCAGACCTCGTTCGTTGCACCGCCTGCGAGCCGAATGCAGCCGAGCGGTGTCTCCGCGCTCAGGATCGGAACCATCGTGAACCTCTTCCGCGTCGCATCGTCAGGATCGAGGATCAACGACGGCGCCGCAAGCGCGGAATGGACGACATAGCGCTCGTGGTACCAACCGGATGAATTGAACGGATTGCGGCAGCACTCGATCACCGGCGGATCGATGAGGCCGAGGCCGAAAACGCCGGAAAAGAGCCCGCCGAACATCTCGGGCGTCTTCCCGTTCGCCGCCGGGCAGTCGGGGTGCGTGGGGTAGCACTCGACCCCGTCGACGAGCCCCACGGTCGTCGCGTCGGTTCCGTCAGCACCGCGAAAGCGCAGCCGGGCTCGCGCCTCATCGCCGCGCAGCAGCATGCCGCCGTCGAAAACGAACGAGACCGACGTGCTCGTTCGCTGGGCCGGAGCGCCCGCGACGGCGCGGGCGAGCACCAGCACGCCGGTCGTGTTCGTGCTGACCATGAGCCGCGCGGTACGCGCGCCGAGGGCGACGTCGATTCCGAGCCGCGGAATGCCGTGCGGACCGCGCTCCACGTACAGCGGCACGATCGCTTGCCGTGCGCTCGCGGGCGACGCGACCGCAACCGCAACTGCGAGAAGGACGCCGAACGCCGCACACTTCACGGGGAGCGCTCATTCGGCCGGTTGTCGCACGGTTCCCCGAACGGGTAGAGAAGGGGCATGATTCCAACGCGCGAGATCGCGCCCGGCGTCGCCGTGGCCGCGATCGGGTTCGGCGGCTACCACCTCGGTATGGTCAAGGACGAAGCGGAAGCGATCCGGCTGCTGCACGCCGCGATCGATAGCGGGATCACGTTCCTGGACAATGCGTGGGAGTACAACGATCACGTCAGCGAGGAGCGGATGGGGAAGGCGCTCGCGCAGGGCAACCGGCGCGAGCAGGTGTTCCTGATGACGAAGCTGTGCTCGCACGGCCGCGGGTACGACGTCGCGATGCGGCAGCTGGAGGAGTCGCTGCGCCGGCTGCGCACCGACCACCTCGACCTGTGGCAGATCCACGAGGTCGTCTACGACGACGATCCCGCGCGCCACTACGCCGCGCACGGCGCGGTCGAGGCCATCGACAAGGCAAAACGCGACGGCAAGGTACGCTTCGTCGGCTTCACCGGCCACAAGCACCCCTCGATCCACCGCGAGATGATCGAGCGCGGCTATCCGTTCGACACCGTGCAGATGCCGCTCAACGTCCTCGACGCCAGCTACCGCAGCTTCGAGAAGGACGTTCTCCCGCTCGCGCGCGAGCGCGGGATCAAGGTGCTCGGGATGAAGGCGTTCTCCGAAGGCCGCTCCGTCGAGGCCGGCGGCGTCGACCCCGACGACGCGCTGCGTTACGCTATGTCGCTCCCCGGCGTCCTCACCACGATCACCGGAATCGACTCGCAGCAGGTGCTCGACCACCACCTGCGCATCGCGAACGATTTCAAGCCGCTAGACAAGGTGGCGCTCCAAGCGCTGCGCGACAAGTACCGGGACCGCGCGACCGACGGCCACCTCGAGCTCTACAAGTCGACCGCGAAGAACGACGCCGACGAAGGCCGTGCCCAGCACGGCTTCCCGCCGATGAGCCAGCTAGCGATGTGATCGCAGCCGAGCTCAGGTCAGAAAGCGGATGGTGAGCGGGTAGCGGAACGTTTCGCCGTTGCTGACCTTGACCGCCGCGACGATGGTGAAGATCAGGTCGAGTACCGCGAGGATGAACAGCAGCGGAATCCCGATGAGGACGAAGACGAGAACGGCACAGACGAGCAGATAGATCGTCATCGAGATCTGAAAGTTCAGCGACTCTTTCCCCTCGCGATCGACCAGTGCCGATTGATCCTTCTTCACCAGCCAGACGACGAGCGGTCCGATCACGTTGCCGAACGGGATGAAGAAACCGATCAGCGCCGAGAGGTGGGCGCCCATCGCCCAATTCCGCGCGTCTTGTGGTTCCGCGACGGTTACCGGACGCGGGGCGGCGCTGTACGGCGCCGGCTGCGGTTGCGGTTGCGGTTGCGGCGGTGGTGGAGCGGCGCCCGCGCCCACGTCATATGAGAGCGCTGCACCGCACTTCGGACAGAACCTTGAACCGGGCTCCGCGACCGTACCGCACGCCGGACAATTCATCGGCTGGCCTCCTCAAACGACGCTGTCAGGGCGGCTTTCGCCACGACGGGCAACAGATACCCCTTGAGGGCTACCGGTGCGCCGCCGGTCCCGCCGTTTGGTAGAACCGGACGAGCTCCGACTTGAACTGCACGAGCGCGTCGTGGTTGAGGTACACTTCGTGGCCGGAGTAGAAGTAGGCGAAGTGCAGGCGTCTGCGCTGGTCGGCGTTCAGGTTCATGTGGTTCAGCAGGTACTCGGTCGCGTAGAAGCCGGTCGCCAGATCGAAATAGCCGTTCGCCGAGAGCACGTGGAGCGAAGGATTCTGCACGAGCGCCGACTGCAGGTCCGCGACGACGCTGGGAGCGCTCGGATCGGTTCCGCGCTGGTACTTCCAGTTGCCGTTCACGCCGAAGTCGAGCACGTCGTACGGGCGCTCGTCCCGGTAATGCAGCACGTCGTGCGCGTAGTGGTTGAACGCGGCGACGAACGCGGCCGACGTCATCGTGTCCGAGGGATCGTAGTCGACGTAGGTCGCGTTGGGGTCGATGTCCGGGCCGCTGTAGCGGCCGTCGTAGCGCCCGACGTTGCGCCCTTCGCCGCGCAGCAGCTCTTGCTGGAAGCGGTTCGGATTGATCCGTAGGTTCGCCGCCTCGACGTACGCCTCGCTCAAGCCGGTGTAGGCGTGCAGCTTGGCGACGATCTGCGCGCGCGTCGTAGCGTCCAGATTGTCACCGCGCAGCAGCGCCTGCGCGTACGGCCCGCCCGCGAAGGCGCGCACTTCGGCCAGGAAGCGCGGCAGGTCGGGCGGGTTTCCCGCGACCTTGTGGTGGTACCACGCGACCGCGGCTTCCGTCGGCAGGTAGCCGATGTAGGCGTAGTCTTCGCCGGGCCCGTTCCCGATCGGCAGGAAGTTGTAGTCGAGCCCCGCCGAGAGCAGCACCACCCCCGAGACCGCGACGCCGTCCTGCTGCAGCAAGTTCACCACGTTCGCCGCGCGCGTCGTGCCGTAGGACTCGCCGAACAGATACTTCGGCGACTGCCAGCGCCCGTTGCGCGTGATCCAGCGCTGGATGAACTGCGAGAACGCCCGCGCGTCTTCGTCGACGCCGTAGTAGTCCGTCGTCTTGCCGCGCGCGACGATCGTGCTCCAGCCGGTTCCCACCGCGTCGACGAAGACCAGATCGCTGGTGTCGAGCAGCGACTGCGGGTTGTCGAGCAGCCGCGGGTTCGGGCCGGGCTGGGTCGCGTTCTTCGGCACGTCGACGCGCACCGGCCCGAACGAGCCCATGTGCAGCCAGATCGTCGACGAGCCGGGGCCGCCGTTCCAGAAGAACGTCACCGGCCGCGTCCGCGCGTCGGTGCGGTCGGCCGTGTACGCGACGTAGAAGACGCTCGCGGTGGGCTCGTGCTCGGCGTCGCGCAGCAAGATCGAGCCCGCCCGCGCGGTGTAGCCGATGCGGCGTCCGCCGAGGACGATCGTGTGGTGCGTGACGGCGTCTTTGACGCCGGGGACGGGGCGGAACGAGGCGGCCGGCGCCGGCGCGGCTTGCGCGTTCGCGCGGTGCGGCGCGGCGAAGGCGCCGCTCGCGATGAGCGCCACGAGCGCCGGCGCGATCAGAAGGCGGCGCACCGTCAGCGGCCCGCCGCTTCGCGGTAGAAGCGCGTCAAGTCGGCCTTGAGCGCGCGCCGCGCGTCGTCGTTGTGATAGACCATGTGCCCCGACTTGTAGAAGCCGTACTCGACGTGCGAGCGCAGCGAGGGATCGAGCCCGAGATGGCTCAGCGTGTACTCGGTGCCGAAGAACGGCGTCGCCAGATCGAAGTAGCCGTTGGCCGAGAAGACGCGCAGGTACGGGTTCTTCGTCATCGCGGCGCGCAGGTCGCCGGCGCCGTTCGGCGCGACGATCGAGTTGGTGCGGCGGTAGTTCCACTGGCGGTTCACCGCGCCGCTCCCGCCGATGTACGGCCGGTCGACCTTGAAGCCGAGGTCGTCGCGCACGTAGCGGGTGAACGCGCCGACGTACGCGTCGGTCATCGCATCCGAGAACGAGGGGTCGTAGGTGGCGGAGTCGCCGGTGCGGTCGAGCTCGGGCCCTTGGTAGCGCGCGTCGACGCGGCCCACGACGATCCCGCGCGAGGCTTCGAGCTGGTGCTCGAAACGGCTCGGATCGATGCGCAGGTTGGCGCGGTCGATGTACGCTTCGTCCAGCCCGGTGTAGGCGTGCAGCTTCGCGACGATCGCGCGCCGCGTCGCGGCGTCGAGCGTGTCGCCGCGCATGAGCGCCTCGGCGTACGGCCCGGTCGCAAACGCCTGCACCTCGTTCAGGAACGGCTCGAGATTCGCCGGCTGCGCGGGCAGCGCATGGTGGTACCACGCGACCGCGGCGAGCGAGGGCAGAAAGGCGACGTTCGAATAGTCCTCGCCCAGGCCTTGGCCGATGTCGAGCGCGTTGTAGTCGAGTGCCGAGGAGAGCAGGATCACGCCGTTGACCGCCATCCCGTCGGCCTGCAGGCGCGCGACGGTCGTGGCGGCGCGCATCGTCCCATACGACTCGCCGAACAAGAACTTCGGCGAGGACCAGCGGTTGTTGTCGGTCGTCCAGGTGCGGATGATGTCGTCGAACGCGCGCGCGTCCTCGTCGATCCCGTAGAACGTCTTGGGCGTCCCCTTGCCGGTGATCTGGCTGTAGCCCGTTCCGACCGCGTCGATGAAGACGATGTCGGTGAGGTCGAGCAGCGTGTCGGGGTTCGGCATCAGGGGCGTGCCGGGCGCCGGCAGCGCCGCGTTCGAAGGAACCGCGACGCGCACGGGACCGTACGAGCCGATGTGCAGCCACATCGTCGCGGTCCCCGGCCCGCCGTTCCAGAAAAACGTCACCGGCCGAGTGGCGGGGTTGGTGCCGTCGGCCGTGTACGAGACGGCGAAGACGCGCGCGATCTCATCGCCCTCGGCGTTGCGCAAGGGGAACGTTCCGGCGCGCGCCGTGTAGGCGATCGGCTTCCCGCCGACGGTCACGGAGTGGTGCGTCACCGCGACGGGCGGGTCGGCCGCGCTCGCTCGCGCGCTCGCCAGAGCCAGGCATGCCGTCAGCGCCGCGGTCGCAACGGCCGCGAATCTCCGCATTCTCACGGACCCCCGCGTTCGCGGTCCGAACGCGCTATCCCGCGCCTTTCGACAGGCTCAGGGTGACACGGGAGCGGCTTGGGCGTCGACCGCGTAGACGAAGGCGAGGACTTCGGCGACCACGGCGTAGAGCTCGCGCGGAAGCCGGCGGCCGACCTCGAGCTTTGCCAGCGCTTCGACCAAGCCGGCGTCCTGGTGCACCGGAACGTCGTGCTCGCGCGCGAGCCGCACGATCTCTTCAGCGGTGAGCCCCCGCCCGACCGCGACGATCTCGGGCGGCTCGGGCCCGGTCGGGTCGTACGCCAGCGCCGCGGCGGCCGGGCGCTGCGGCGCGTTCCGCCGCGCGTCGAAATAGCGCGCGTTCATGCCGAGCGGTCCACCGCGGCGTCCGGGTCGGCCGGCCGCGCCGGCGGGGCTTCGAGCGCGACCGTCGAGGTCGTCCCGACCTTCGCGCCGGCGGAGACGACGCGATAGCGCAGCGACTCGAGCCGCGCGGTGAGCGCGCCGAGCGCGTCGCGGAACGCGCGCATCGCCGGCGCCGCCTCGGTCCGCAGGTCGACCGTCACCTCGCGCCCGACGGTGACGAGATCGATCGCGACGGTGCCGAAGTGCGCGGTCTCGAGGACGAACGCGATGCGGAAGTTCTCGCCGTCGAGCCGCGCGCCGCGGCCGTCGGGCGCGTCGCGCTGCACGCTGATCTGCGCGTTCGCGGCCCCTTGCGGCGTGACGAGCGGGATCGTGAACGCGATCCCGTTCGGGTTCGCGGCCAGCGTTTGCGCCGCGCTCACCTGCACCGCGGTGAGCGCGGTCAACGCGCCGGCGAGCGAGGGCGCGAGCGCTTCCGGCGTCGCGGGGTTCGACGCGATCGAGAGCAGCGTCTGCTTGAGGTCGGCGTTCAGCGCGCCGGCGCGCTCGGCGGCGAGCGCGGCCGCGACCGGGAGCACGTGCGGGGCATCACCGGGCTGCGCGTCGGACGGCGGCGCGGCGGCATGCGTTGCGGCGAGGAGCGTCGCGAGCTTCGGCTCGGCGCCGTCGACGACGTGGTCGACGTACGCGGCGATCTGCGTTGCGAGCGCCGGCGAGCTGGGGTCGATGCGGCCGACGAACGCGAGCAGCGTGCGCAGCGTCGCGACGTGCGGATCGGCGGAGGCCTGCGGCAGCGCGCGCTCGAGCGCCGCGAGCGCATTCGGCAAACGGTCCGGCTGCTCGAGCGCGAGCGCCGCCGACGCGACGTTGCTCGGCGTCACCGGCAACCGCAGCGCGCGCAGCAGCGCGACCGGTTCGGCATACGCGGCCAAGCCGGCGGAGCGCGGCGCGGCGTGCGAGGCGTTCGTGGCGCTCGCCGCGTTCGCACCGTTCGCGATGCTGGTCCGCGGCGCGATCGGCGGCGGCGCGACGAAACGCGCCGCCGGCACGCCGCCGTGGAGCGCGCCGACCACCGCGCGCGCGGCGCTGGCCGAAGTGGCGGACGGCGCCACATCCGCGCCGAGCGCGCCGCCTTGCACGACCGCGGCCCGCGCCGCCGCGACGCGCGCTTCGATCGACGTCGGCTCCGACACGGCGATCGGCTGGCGCAACGCCACGGCAGCGAACGTTTGCGCGCTCGCCTCGAGCGCAGTTTGCGCGGGCGCGACGTTCGCGCGCGACACTACCGAGGTGAAGCTCGTGCCGACGCCGCCGCGCAGCGGCGGTGCAGCCGGCGGCACCGCGCTCGACGCGCTCGCCGCGCTGCTCGGGGACGCAGCGGTCGCCGCGGCGCGCGCGGTTTCCGCGGGCAGCACCGCAGCGGAGATCGCGGCGGCCGCCGGATTGGACGTGCCGGAGCTAGACGGAACGATCAGCGGCCCGTCCGACACGACCGCGCTCGGCGCCGTCGCGACGGCTGCATTCGGCGGGGCCGGCTCGACCGCGGCGCCGTCGCCGGTGCCGACGATCTGCAGCAGAATGCGCTCACCGTCGAAGCCGCTCACGCGCACCTGCAGCACGTCGCCCGGGCGCACCGTCGGCGGCAGCGACGCGGCGACACGCCGGCCGGCGATCTCGACCAAATCGGTCAGCCCGTTCGAGGGCAGCACGCGCGCGGTGACGAGCGCGTTCTCGACCAGCAGCGCGCGCAGCGCTTGCGCGTCGGCGGCCAGCGCGGCCAGCTCGGCGTCGACCAGCGCGGCGAGATCCGCGTTGCCGGCGACGATCGCCGCGAGCGGATCGAGCGCGCTCATCTCACGCGGTGACGTCGATCAGGTGCGGCGGCTCGTCCAGGCCGGCCGCTTCGTCGACGGACTCTTCGAACGGGTTGCGCGCGCGGCGCTCCTGCGGCTCGTGCCCGCCGCCGCGGTCGCGCTCGGCGTTCGGGTCGATCCGGGTCCCCAGCGCCTCACCGGAGCCGGCGACGCGCTCCTCGCGCTGCTGGACCTGGGCGGCGAACGATGCTTGCGCGGCCTGCTGGGCCGCGCGGGGCGCCTCTTCGGCGCGCTGAGTCAACGGCGCGGTCTGCGAAGCCTGCCAGATCGATCCTTGAATGTCGGTCGGTCGAATCGCCACCGCGGCCTCCGTGTGCGGGCGTGCTAACCTGTCGCTCCGACGTCCCCCGCTGCCGGCGCTTGGGCCGCGTTCCGTCGCGTGTACTTTTGCTTCACGTTCGGGTCGCCCTCACGATAACCAAGATCGGCTTTGAGCGACCGAAGCTTAGTCCGCAGGTGGATGACCGCTTGCGCGTGGATCTGCGAGACGCGCGACTCGGAGACGTTGAGCGCTCCCTTGATCTCCTTGAGCGTGAGGCCCTCGAAGTAGTAGAGCGAGATGACGGTGCGCTCTTGCGGCGGCAGGTCGTCGACCGCGCGGACGAGCGCGGCTTTGATCTCGCGCGCCTCCACCGCGCTGGTCACCTCGGTCCCGTCGTCGCGCAGCGTGTCGAGGAGCGGGATCTCGTAGCCGCGCTCGTTCGGGAGGAACTCCTCGAGCGAGAGGACCGACGTCCCGCGGATCTTCTGCATCAGGACGTCGAGCTCTTTACGGCTCAGCCCCATCTTCTCGGCGACCTCGTCCTCGGTCGCGGCCCGGCCCAGCTCGACCTCGAGCTGCTGGTACGCCCGCTCCAGCTCGCGCGCCCGCTGGCGAACGGCTCGCGGAACCCAGTCGAGCGCGCGGAGCGCGTCGAGGATCGCGCCGTTGATCCGCGTGATCGCGTACGTCTCGAACTTGACGCCGCGCGCGTCGTCGTACTTCTCGATCGCGTCGATCAGCCCGAGGATCCCGTCGTTGATCAGGTCGTTGATCTCGACGTTGGGGGGCAGGTTGCTGGAAATGCGGCCGGCCACGTACTTCAC